>DASYVL010000133.1 GCA_035937135.1 Terriglobales bacterium | reverse complement strand
CAGACCCCGGAAGAGTTCCTGATCACCATCGACGATCCGCAGGTGCGCCGCTCGGTCGAGGCCTTCATCTTGCGCTACGAGCGCGCAAGATTCGGCGATTCGGCGGAAGACGCCCAGCAACTTCCTGAGCTGTACGAGTCGATTCGCTCCGGGCGCTAGCCCGCCAACGGTCCTCAGTGGTCGGATGCTAGAATCGATAGATTCCATGCCAGTTGACGAAATCACGGCAGAACCTCGCGGGAGCTCCGCGGCCGAGAGCCGCCGCACGACGAAACCCGTGCGGGTGGGCTTCGTTTCTCTGGGCTGTCCCAAGAACCTGGTCGACAGCGAGGTGATGATGGGCCTCTTGGCTGCGGGCGGAGCCGAGATCACCACGCGCGCAGAAGATGCAGACGTCATCGTCGTGAACACATGCTCGTTCATCGAAACCGCCAAGCAGGAGTCGGTGAATGCCATCCTGGAGATGGCCGCGCACAAGACACATGGACGCGTGAAAAAGCTCATCGTTGCCGGATGCCTGGTGGAGCGCTATCGCAACGAGATCCAGAAGAACATCCCGGAAGTAGATGCGGTGGTGGGCACGGGTGAGCTGGAAGACATTCTGAAAGCCGCAGGAATCGCACAGCCGAGGACGGCTGTGCCACACAGTCCTTTTGTAGTGCTTCCCTCTCGGGCTGAGGGCGAGGCGCGGGAGCAGAGCGGGCGTTTCCGGCGCGACGCCTGGGAGGGCGCGCTCGCTGACCTTCCCAACTACCTCTACGACGAAAACACACCCCGGGTTCTAGCCACGCCGCGCTCCTCGGCCTACATCAAGATCGCCGAGGGCTGCGACCATCCCTGCACCTTCTGCATCATCCCGCAACTGCGGGGCAAGTTCCGCTCGCGGAGGTTCGAGTCGGTGGTGGCGGAGGCGGAGCGGCTGGCGCGCTCGGGCGTCCGGGAGATCACGCTGATTGGGCAGGACACGACCTGCTACGGCGAGGACTTCGGCCTAAAGGACGGCCTGCCGCGGCTGCTGGAAGCGTTGGCGGGGATCGAAGAGCTGCGCTGGATCCGGTTTCTCTACGCCTATCCCAACAAGATCACGGCGCGGCTGCTGGAGACCGTCGCGGCCCACGAGAAGGTCTGCTCCTACATCGACGTCCCGCTGCAGCACGCCTCCCCTGCGGTGCTCAAGCGCATGCAGCGCGGCGCCGGGGCGGAGATCTTCCTGCGCTCCATCGAGAAGATGCGGCGGACCGTTCCCGGCCTGACGCTGCGGACGTCGTTCATCGTTGGATTCCCGGGGGAGAGCGAACGCGACTTCGAGCAGCTTTGCGCCTTCGTGCGCGCAGCCCAGTTCGACTGGATGGGCGTCTTCGGCTATTCCGACGAAGAGGGCGCGCGGGCATTCGGGGAGAGCAAGAAGGTGCCAGCCGCCGAGATCGAGGACCGCCGCGCCGAGTTGATGCGCATCCAGCAGGCGATCAGCCGCAAGAAGAAGCGCGCGCTGGTGGGAAGAGAGTTCGACCTGCTGCTGGAGGGGCCATCGCAGGAAACGGACTTGCTCTGGGAGGGCCGCACCGCCATGCACGCCCCGGAGATCGACGGCAAAGTCTTTGTCAACGACGCCGGAGGAAACTCCGAGCTGCGCGAGGGCGAGTTCCACCGCTGCCAGATCACCGAGGCCCACGACTACGACCTGGTGGCCAAACTGGTTTGAGCCATGTCCAAGCGCCTGCGCAGCCTGCGGTGCCCGATCTGCAAGGCGCTTGTTCTGCGCACGGCGGCCGAGTTCCCGTTCTGCAGTGAGCGCTGTCGCTTGATCGACCTGGGCAAATGGGCAAGCGGCAAGTACGTGGTCTCCAGCCCCATCGCGGAGCCGGAGGCCGCGGCGCTCGACGAGGCGCATCCTTCTTACGATGACGACACGGACTGAACCGACCGGCGACGCAGCCGCCGCCAGCTCCAAGGTCACCCCATGGGCGTGGTGGGTCGCCACCTTCTTCGGAACGGGATATCTGCACCCCGGCCCGGGCACGCACGCCTCGCTCATCACGGTGGTCTTGTGGTGGGTGCTGACGATGCGGCTGGCTCCCACGCAGCATCTGCCGGTGCTGGTAGTGCTGGCGCTGGTGGCGACGCTGGTGGGGATCCCGGCGGCGGGCATCGTGGCGCGGGAGAGCGGGCGCAAAGATCCGCAGCAGGTGGTGATCGACGAGGTCGCGGGGCAGATGATCGCGCTGCTCGGCTTTCCCTATTTCGTGCCCATCACTTGGAAATACCTGCTGGCGAGTCTTATACTTTTTCGAGCCTTCGACATCGTCAAGCCGCCGCCCGTGCGGCAACTGGAAGAACTGCCGGGCGGGTGGGGGATCATGCTGGACGACGTCGCGGCGGGCCTGTTGGCCCTGCTATCGCTGCAGCTTCTGATCCATTTTCGAGTGCTCTCCTGAACGTGCGGGAACCCGCGCACGACTGAGAGGGCGGACGCCGGGGACGCATGGGGATCTCAGATCGCCTGTTGGGCCGCAAGAACGTCAACGGCAAGCCGCACATCGATGCGCTCTTGCCTGCGGCCGCGCTTTTCGGAGGTGAGATCCGCATCGTGGGCAGCGGGCTGAAGCCTCCCGCCCTGGGCCGCCCGCAGGTGCAATTCGGCGACGTCAACGGTGCCATCGTCATCAGCTCCGACGACTTCCTCATCACCCGCGTGCCCGAGGGCGCGACCTCGGGCTCGGTGGTGGTAGCCATCGACGGCCATCAGAGCAACCCGCAGCCCGTCCACATCGCCGTGCCCATCGCCGAGAACCTGCACCCGGTGGCCAACCCCGCCATCGACGCGAAGGGCAACATCTTCGTAACCTTTTCCGGCTCGCGCGGGCAGAAGGTCCCGGTCTCCATCTACAAGATCGACTCCGACTTCGCGGTGAAGCCCTTCGTTTCCGAACTGATGAACGCCACCGGGATGGCCTTCGACCGCGAGGGACGGATGTACGTTTCCTCGCGCTACGACGGGACGGTGTACCGCGTCGCCCCGAACGGCACGCTCTCCACCTACGCCGAGGGCATGGGCATCGCTACCGGGATGGCCTTCGACCGCGAGGAGAACCTGTACGTGGGCGACCGCAGCGGGACCATCTTCAAGATCGGGCGTGACCGGCAGATCTTCGTCTTTGCCACGCTGGAGCCCAGCGTGGCCGCCTACCACTTGGCCTTTGCCGCCGACGGCAGCCTGTTCGTGACCGGCCCCACCACTTCCAGCTACGACGCCGTGTACCGCATCGACATGCACGGCGTGGTCTCAGTGTTTTATCGGGGCCTGGGACGCCCGCAGGGCCTGGCCTTCGACGCGGAAGGCAACCTGTATGTGGCCGCCTCGCTGGCCGGCCGCCGCGGCATCGTCAAGATCACTCCCGACCGGCAGGGTTCGCTGGCGGTCGCCGGACACGGCCTGATCGGGCTGGCGTTCACCCGCAGCCACTCTGCCATCCTGGCCACCATCAACGCCGTCCACCACCTGGCCTGGGACGTGGCGGGCCGGCCGCTGCTGGACTGATGCCGGCGCTCAACCGCTCCGGGAATCAATGAGACAATACGCCTGCGCATGAATGCCGAGATCATCGCCGTCGGCTCCGAGCTGCTCACTCCCTACCGCCAGGACAGCAATTCCCTGTTCTTGACCGAGAAGCTGAACCAGCTGGGGGTGGAGGTTGCCTTCAAGACCATCGTGGGCGATCGGCGGGCACACATCGAGGGAGCGGTGAAGCTGGCGCTCGAGCGCACGGACCTGGTGATCTGCATAGGAGGCCTGGGGCCGACCGAGGACGACCTGACGCGGGAATCAGTGGCGGCGGCGCTGGGACGCGGACTGCGGCGCGATCCGGCGCTGTCGGGCGAGCTCTACGCGCGCTTTGCGCGCCGCCGCCTGAAGATGCCGGAGAACAACCTGCGCCAGGCTGACGTCATCGAGGGCGCGGAGACCTTGCCCAACCCAAACGGCACGGCTCCGGGACACTGGCTGGAATGCGGCTCCGCCGAGGCGCGGCAGGTCGTCGTCCTGCTGCCCGGCCCCCCCAACGAGCTGATGCCCATGTTCGAGAATCACTGCATGGAACGGTTGCGCGCGCTGGTGCCGCCGCTCTACATCGCGACCCGCGTCCTCAAGGTGGCGCTGATGCCGGAGTCGCAGCTCGACGCCCAGGTGGCTCCCATCTACTCCAAGGCCAAGAAGGTGGAGACGACGATCCTGGCCGCCGCGGGAGAGGTGCAGCTGCACCTGCGGGCTCGCGCGGATTCGCAGGCGGTGGCGGAGAAGCTGGTGGAGGAGCTGGCGGACAAGCTCGAAGACGAGCTCGAGGACGCGGTGTACTCCCGCAGCGGGGAGTCCTTGGAGCAGATCGCCGGCTACTACTTGCAGATGCGCGGCGCAACCATTGCCGTGGCCGAATCCTGCACCGGAGGCCTGGTGGCCGAGCGCCTGACCCGGGTGAGCGGCAGCTCCCGCTACTTCCGGGGCGGCGTGGTGGCTTATGCTGATGACCTCAAGAGTGCCTTCCTGGACGTCCCGGCGAAGGTCCTGGCCGAGCACGGCGCGGTGAGTCGCGAGGTGGCCGTGGCCCTGGCCGAGGGAGTCCGCAAGCGCACCGGCTCGACCCTGGGAGTGGGCATCACGGGAATCGCCGGACCCACCGGGGGGAGCAGCGAGAAGCCCGTGGGCCTGGTCTTCCACGCTCTGGCCGACGGCCGCAAGACCGAAGTAGTCGAGCGCACCTTCCCCGGCGACCGGGAGAAGGTCCGCTGGCAGGCCAGCCAGCAGGCGTTGGATATGGTGAGGAAAAAGTTGATGTAGGCCCTCGGTCATTCATTATGCGTTTATTCGTTGCCATCGACATTGACGAGCCCATCCGCGAGCGCCTGACGCGCTTTCTCGACGGAGTGCGCGGCTTCGCGCCCGCCAGCGAAGTACGCTGGGTGCGGCCGGAGTCCCTACACCTCACGTTGAAGTTCATCGGCGAAGCCGGCCCAGATAGGGCGGAACAGATCCAGCGCGCGCTGAGTGGCATTCGCGTCCAAACGGCAGAGTTTACCTTCAAGGGATACGGCTTTTTCCCCACGTCCAAGGCGCCCCGGGTCTTCTGGATCGGGATCCAGGCGGGCCCCAACCTCTCGCAACTGGCGTCGGCGGTGGACGCTGCTGTGGCGCCGTTTTCCACGGGGCGGGAGCGGGCGCCCTACACTCCACACCTGACCCTGGCGCGCGCCGGCTCCGGACGTCCGCAGGGCGGGCCCGGCGATGCCGCCAGCGCCCGCTTCCAGAAGCTGCAGGAGAAACTGGCCTCTCTCCCCGAACCCGAGTTCGGTACAATGACCGCCCGCGAGTTCTTCCTGTACGAGAGCAAGCTGTCTCCCGCCGGGGCCGAGTACAGGAAGATCGAGCGCTTCGCGCTGTCCTGAATGGCTATTTACGTCCTCATTGCCGCCGCCGCCTACCTGCTGGGCTCAATCCCCTTCGGCTACCTGCTGGTGCGCGCCTTCCGCGGACACGACATCCGGGAGAGCGGCAGCGGGAACATCGGAGCGACCAATGTGGCGCGCGCCGCGCCGGGACTTGGACTGCTGACCCTGGTCCTGGACGCGAGCAAGGGAGCGCTGGCCGTGCTGGCCGCAGTAGCCCTGCTGGGCTACGCCGAACAGGGCGTCCTTGCCCAATTCAGCTGGGAGGGGATCGGTCATGCCCAGCCCGCTGCCTCGATGGCTGCCTTGCTTGCCGTCGCCGGACACGTCTTCCCTCCCTGGCTGAAGTTTCGTGGCGGCAAGGGTGTGGCCACCGGAGCAGGCGCGTTCGTGCTGCTCGCACCCAAGGTCATCCTCGCAGCCCTGGCCATTTTTCTTCTGATGGTGGTTGCCTTCCGCTATGTGGCGCTGGGTTCGACCGTGGCGGTGGCCGCGGTCCCGGTGCTGGCCTACCTGACCCGCTCTTCCGACTCTTCGCCAGCGGCTCTGGGCGCGATGTGCGCAACGGCGGTGCTGGTGGTGGCGCGTCACCACGAGAACCTGCGCCGCCTGTTCGCCGGCTCCGAACCGCGCTGGCAGTGGAGGCGCACATGAGCCGCATCGCCGTCATCGGTGCGGGTTCCTGGGGAACGGCGCTGGCCGTAGTGCTGAGCCGCAACGGACGCCACCAGGTGCGGCTGTGGGCGTTCGAGAAGGCGGTCGCCGAGGCCATCCGCACCCAGCGCGTGAATCAGATCTTCCTCCCCGGGTTTCCCTTGCCGGAGGCGGTGGCGGTGGTCACGCGCATGGAACAGGCGCTGGATGGAGCGGAGATCGTGGTGACGGCAGTGCCCTCGCAGCATTGCCGCAGCGTCTATGAACAGATGCCCGGGTCGCTGAACCCCAAGATGCTCTTCGTGAGCGCCACCAAGGGGCTGGAAAGCGGAACTTCTCACCGCATGACGGAGGTGGCGACCGACGTGATCCAGTATTCACCAGCGGGCTTTCCGCCGCGCATGGGCGCGCTGAGCGGGCCGTCGTTCGCGCGCGAGGCGGCGCGCGGCGACCCCACCGCCATCACCATCGCCTCCACCGACAAGGAGCTGGGCGCGACGGTGCAGAGCGAGTTCAGCGACCCCAACTTCCGTGTCTATACCAACGAGGACGTGGTGGGCGTGGAGCTGGGCGGCGCGCTCAAGAACATCATCGCCATCGCCGCCGGGGTGTGCGTGGGGCTGGGACTGGGGCACAACACCATCGCCGCCTTGATGACCCGCGGGCTGTCGGAAATCACCCGCCTGGCTGTGGCCTGCGGCGGGCACCACGAGACCCTGGCGGGCCTGGCCGGCATGGGCGACCTGGTCCTTACTTGCACCGGCGGCCTCTCGCGCAACCGCACCCTGGGTGTGGAGCTGGGGAAAGGCCGCAAGCTTCCAGACGTCCTCGCCGAAATGCACGGCATGGTGGCGGAAGGAGTTCTGACCACGAATGCTGCCCGCGAACTCGCCAGCCGGAAGAACGTGGAGATGCCCATCACCGCTCAGATGCACGCCATCCTGAACCAGGGCAAGCCGCCGCAGGAGGCGATCCGGGAGCTGATGACCAGGCCGGCGACGGGGGAATAGAGAAAACAAGGGAAAAGGGAAAAGTTAAAAGGAAAAAGTCAAGAACTAGAAAAGGCCAGGAAGGAAGGCTTCCCTTTTCCCTTTTCCCTTTTACTTCCTATTTCCCCGTGTGCCACTTGGCCGCGGCGGCGTTGCCCATCACGTAGCGGTCGAACCATTCCAGGTTCCGCATCATGGAGTCGCGGATGAGCTTGGGCTCGGTGAGTCCGTGCTGCGAGCGCGGGTACTTCACCATCTCCACCGTAACGCCGCGGGAGCGCAGCGCGGTGTAGAGCTCTTCGCCCTGGGAGAGCGGCACGCGGCGATCTTCGGTGCCGTGCTGGATGAGCGTCGGCGTGGTGACCTTGTCCACGAAGCTCATGGCCGAGTGCTTGGCGTAGAGCTCGCGGTCCTCCCAGGGGCGGGCGCCGAAGTAGGACTCCTGGAAGGGCGGGATGTCAGTGGTGCCGTACATGGAGAACAGGTTGGTCACGCCGGCGCCGACCGAAGCCGCCTTGAAGCGTTGCGTCTGGGTGATGGTCCAGGAGGTCATGAAGCCGCCGTAGGACCAGCCCATCACTCCCAGGCGGTCCTTGTCGGCGATGCCACGGGCCACCAGGTCGTCCACGCCGTCCTGGATGTCGTTATAGTCGGAGTAGCCCCAGTCCTTTATGTTGGCCTTGCGGAAGCGTTCGCCGTAGCCGCCCGAGCCACGCGGGTTGGGCATGAAGACGACGTATCCCTGCGAGGCAAAGGCCTGCACCGGGTAGGCACCGCGGCGCAAAGCGAATGAGGTCTGGAAGGCGCCGGCCGGCCCGCCGTGAATCACCAGCAGCAGCGGGTAGGACTTGCCGGGGGCGTAGTCGGGCGGGGTCAGCAGGAGGCCGTCGAGCTCCTGGCCGTCCGTCTTGTTCTTCCACTTCACGACTTCGGTCTTGCCCAGCGAAAGGTCGGAGACAAAGGGGTTCATGGCCGTGACCTTGCGCGGCGAGAGCTTCAAGTTTCCCTTGAGGAGTTTCCCTGGGCCTCGCAGAGCAGCGAAGAATACGTCGACAGGTTCGGACGAGGTCTCATGCAGCCAAGCCATGTTCCCGCTGGCGATGGAGATCTGGCGGCTGAGTCCGGGGCGGCCGTCCACGACCGAGACCTTCCCGTCGAGCATCACCCGCAGGACGTACTGGTCCACGCCCTTCGAGCCGGTGAAGTACACCGAGCTTGAGTCATCCGACCACTCGAACTGGTGGATTTCCTCGTCGAAGTCGCGGGAGAGCCTTTGCGGCGTTCCGCCCGCTGCGGGCGAGAGATAGAGGTAGCTGTTGGCCCACCAGTCAGTCTGGGAGGTGGCTTCATAGGCGATGTGCCTCCCGTCGGGCGACCACTTGGGACCATGGTAGGAGAGTTGGCTGTCGGCCGCCAGGTCGCGCACCTGTTTGCCGGCGAGTGTGAGGACCCGGACCGCGCTGTGAAATCCGTCCGGGACCTTGGGGGTGGGCTGCTCAGCGAAGGCGATCTCGTCGCTGCGCGGCGACCAGGAGATGGCGGTGACGTCGCCGGCGCCGGCGTACAGCATCTCCGACTGGCCCTCGGGGACGCTGGCCAGGTAGATGCGTCCCATCTTGATGTCGTGGTCCACGAGCTGGGCGTCGTCTTTGTTCTTGCGCTTCTTCTCCTCGTCGTCGGTGAGGCCTTCGGTGGCGATGAAGGCAATGCGCCGGCCGTCCGTCGCCCACTCGAAGGTGCTGACGGAGAACGTCCCGCGGGTGAGCTGCCAGGCTTCCCCGCCCTCGGGCGACATCACCCAGATCTGCTTCCGCGGCTTTTCCTCGCCCTCCTTCTTGGGCTTGGCCTCGCGGTCGCTGAGGAAGGCCAGCCACTCGCCGTCGGGTGACCAGCGCGGCGTGTCGTCGTGCTTGGGAGCATTGGTCAGCTTCATCACTCCCTTGCCCGAGGAATCTGCCAGGTAGATGTTGGTGCGAGTGACGTTCTCGTCGAAGTCGAACTCGGAGACTACGAAGGCGGCGCGGCGGCCGTCGGGGGAGATTTCGACCGAGTTAATGCCCTTGTACTTCACGATGTCGTCCAGCGTGACCGGGTGCGCGGCAAAGGCGGGCAGGCAGAACCATACCAAGGCCAGAAGAACGGATAAGAGGCGGCGATTCATGGGATCCTCCAGGATTGCAGCCGACGAAGCACACGATTCTAAACCACCCTGGCAGGCTGGCCAAGACAACGGTCCTGCCCCCTTCGTAATCGAGGGTGGGGCGATTTTCCCGGCCCTTCCGCGGCTTTCGCGGTAAAATCGCGCTCTTGGCTGCCAAATAATAATGATGCCCGCGCGCATACCCATCGTGTATCTCATCCTGGGAGTGTTGATCCTGGTGAGCGTAGGGTCGCTTGGCTTCTATTACTGGCAGGTGGTGCCTCCCAATCGGGAGCGCCTGAAAACCAACGAGAAACTGTTGCAGAATACGGTCACCGGTTCACTCAGCGACGACATCACTCAGCGGCAGAACAACCTTCGCGCCATGCTAGGCAACCTCTCCTCGGCCGTCCAGGTGGCGAGCGGGGGGGACATCGCGGCGCAGAAGGTCAGCGCGCCCGAACTTCGCGCCCTGCTGGAGAAGTTCGTCACCTCCTCCGACGACCTGGCTTACGCCACCCTGCTGAACACCGAGGCCAAGGGCATCTCCGCCGGGCGTATCGCCCCGGACGTGTTCCTGCAGCGGGAGTTGGAGCGCGCCTTCACGGCGGCCCGCGAGGGACGCACCTACAACGGCCCGCCGCTCTCTGTGGACAGTGGGAAGGAAGCGCACACCATGATGCTGGTGAGCGCGCCGGTGCTGGCCAACGGCCGCTTCATCGGGATGATTGGCGTGGTGGTGGATTTGGAATTCCTAATCACGCGCCTGAAGGAAGCGCGCGCCGGCGACCTGAAGCTCGTGACCTACGTGGTGGACCGGCAGGGCCGGCTGGTTGCAGGGGCCACTCCCGAGTTTGCCACGGGCCAGGACATGACTCGCTTCGAAATCGTGAAGGACTTCGTGAACACTGGCGGCAACGCCCGGGCCATTGTGACCGAGGAATTCAACGTCACCGAAGACAAGGAGAAAATCGCCATGCTGGGCACCTACAGTCTCGTGCCCGCACTGAAGTGGGCGGTGATTGCGCAGAAACCGCAGCGCGAAGCCTACCGAGCGGTGAACGAGATGCAGCGGGCAGCGCAACTGCTGGCGCTGTTCGCGGTGCTAGCCAGCATAGGCATCAGCGTCTTCGCATCGCGCAAGATCACCTCGCCGCTGAAGACGCTGACCGAATCCAGCCGCGCCATCGCCAAGGGCGATTTCTCCCAGCGCGTGCACCTCAAGAGCCGTACCGAGATCGGCGAGCTGGCGGAAACTTTCAACGTCATGTCCACCGACCTGGAGCGCTTCGTCGCCGACCTGAAGCGCGCCGCGGAGGAGAACCGCACCCTGTTCCTGAGCTCCATCCAGATGCTGGCGGGCGCGGTGGACGAGAAGGACCCCTACACCAAGGGCCATTCCGACCGCGTCACCCGATACTCGGTGCTGCTGGCGACGGAGATGGGCCTGGTGAGCGAGGAGGTCGAGCGCATCCGCATCTCGGCGCAGTTGCACGACGTGGGCAAGATCGGCATCGAGGACCGCATCCTGAAGAAGCCCGGTGCGCTCACCCCGGACGAGTTCGAGATCATGAAGACGCACACCACCAAGGGCGCCACCATCCTGCGCCCGGTGGAGATGCTGAAGGAGATGATCCCCGGCATCGAGCTGCATCACGAATCGCTGGACGGCCGCGGCTATCCTTACGGGCTGAAGGGCGACGCCATCCCGCTGATGGCCCGCGTCATCACCGTGGCCGACACCTTCGACGCCATGACCACCAACCGTCCCTACCAGGCGGCGATGGACCCGGAGTATGTGGTGCGCATCATCAACTCGCTGGCCAGCACCAAGTTCGATTCCCGCGTGGTGGCGGCCATCACCTCCGTCTTCGAGAAGGGCAAGCTGCGCCTGCACCGCGCGGGCGTGGTCACCGCGGAGCAGGCGGCCGCGGGCCCGCTCCCGGATAGCGTCCCCGCAGTCGACCCGAGAATGTAAGGCCATCCCCGAATGATCCAGACCTTGTTCGGCGGCGGCGAGAGCAAGAAGTCCGGCTTCCTCGACCGCATGAAGCAGGCGGTGGAGCGGACGCGCGAGAGCCTGAGCCGGCGCCTCGAGGATGTGATCTCCCTCGGCAAGGAGATCGACAGCAACACGCTCGCGGAGCTGGAGTCCTCGCTCATCGCCGCCGACCTGGGGGTGGCCACCTCGCGCCACGTGCTGGCGCAGCTTCGGGAGAAGGCGGACCGCAAACAGATCAAGGACGTGGCCGAGTTGAAGCGCCTGCTAAAGCAGGAACTGCTCGGCATCCTGACCCGCGCCGACTCGCAGCCGCGCCAGGTGGTGGAACCGCCCGAGGTCATCCTGGTGGTTGGGGTGAACGGAACGGGCAAGACCACCAGCATCGGGAAGCTGGCGCACGTGCTGCGGGCCCAGGGCAAGAGCGTCCTGCTGTGCGCGGCGGACACCTTCCGCGCCGCGGCCATCGAGCAACTGGGGATCTGGGCGACGCGCACCGGCGCCGAGCTCATCAAGACCAAACCGGGCGGCGACCCCTCGGCCGTGCTCTACGACGCGCTGGAGGCCGCCCGCGCGCGCGGCGCCGACTACGTCATCGTGGATACGGCGGGCCGGCTGCATACCAAGACCAACCTGATGGCTGAGCTGGAGAAGATGAGCCGCACGGCCGGGCGGCTGGTCCCCGGCGCGCCCCACGAGACGCTGCTGGTGATGGACGCCACCACCGGCCAGAACGGCTTGCAGCAGGCGCGCCAGTTCACGCAGTCGGCCGGGGTCACCGGGATCATCCTGGCCAAGCTCGACGGCACTGCCAAGGGCGGCGTGGTGGTGGCCATCTCGCAGGAGCTGGGACTGCCGGTGCGCTACGTGGGCGTAGGCGAGCAGCCCGGCGACCTGCTACCCTTCGATGCCGGCGAGTTCGTGGAATCGCTGTTCGCGTAGGGAAATCCGCCACAGAGACACCGAGGCACAGAGAATCCAAAGATGGACTTTGCGCCCAACGACGAACGCTTCATGCGCGAGGCTCTCGACCTTGCCCGCCAGGGCGTCGGCCTCACTTCCCCGAATCCCGCCGTGGGGGCGGTGGTGGTGCGCGACGGCAACATCGTCGGCCGTGGAAGCTACACCTACGACGGCGTGAAGCACGCCGAGGTCCTGGCGCTCGAGCAGGCCGGCGAGGCAGCGCGCGGCTCGATGCTCTACCTGAACCTCGAGCCCTGCAGTCATCAGGGACGCACCGGGCCCTGCGCCGAAAGCGTCATTGCTGCCGGCGTGAAGCGCGTAGTCGCGGCGATGCGCGACCCCAATCCGCTGGTGAACGGCCAGGGTTTGGAGAAGCTGCGCGCCGCCGGGATCGAGGTAGTGGAAGGCGTTGGCGAGGCCGAAGCCCGCAAGCTGAACGAAGCCTTCGCCAAGTACATCCGGCAGAAGACGCCACTGGTGACGCTGAAGGCCGGGATGACGCTGGACGGCAAGATCGCAGCGCCGCCGGGAGAGTCGGAGAGCCCCTCAGCGCCGGGCGCGGGAGACGCTTCGGCGGGCTGGATCACAAGCGAAGAGGCGCGCGCCCATCTGCAGGAGTTGCGCCACGCCTCGGATGCCATCCTGGTGGGCGTGGGCACCATCGTGGCCGATGATCCCCTGCTCACCGACCGCAGCGGGCGTCCGCGGCGGCGTCCGCTGATGCGGGTGATCTTGGATTCCCGGCTGCGCCTGCCGCTGGATTCGCGCGTGGTCAAGACCGCGAACCAGGACGTGCTCATCCTGTGCTCGATGGCCGAGGAAAAACGCAAGCAGGCGCTGGAGGCCCACGGAGTGCGCGTGGAGCAGGTGGCCATGGTCAGCGCCGGCCGGCCGACGGCCTCGAACGTCCGCCGCATGCCGGTGCGGCGGCGCACCGGCACCGGCGCTCCCATCAAGCCGGCCCCGTCCCCGGGAATCGTTCCCGCCGGCCGGCCCGACATGCAGAAGGTGGTGGAACGGCTGGGCGAGTTGGAGATCACCAGCGTCTTGAGCGAAGGCGGCGCGCTGGTGAACTGGGCCGCGCTCGCCGCCGGCATCGTGGACAAGGTCTTCCTCTACTATGCTCCCAAGATCCTGGCCGGCACCGGCTCCGTGCCCTTCGCCGCCGGCGAGGGATTCCGGCGGGTGAGCGAGGCCGCCAAGGTGAAGTCGGTGACCCTGCATCGCTTCGGCGAGGATTTTGCCGTGGAGGGATATTTGCTGGACCCCTATGAGTAGTATGGGTAGGGGTCCTTCGACTCGCGCATGCGCTTGGCGCGCGCTCAGGATGACAGTGAAGGATTATGTTCACCGGGCTGATTGAAGAAGTAGGACGCGTCCTGCGGGTGGAAAAGAGCGCGGGCGAGGGCGCCCGCGCCACGCGCATCGTGGTGGCGGCGTCACAGTTGACGCAGGAACTGAAGAAGGGCGACAGCGTGTGCGTGAGCGGCGTGTGCCTGACCGCGGTCGAGGTCTCGCCCGACTCCGTGACCGCTGACCTGGCCGCCGAGACTGTGGCGCGTACCTCGTTCGCGCGCATCGCGGAGGGCACCGAGGTCAACCTGGAATTGCCCATGCGCTTCGGCGGAAGCATGGGCGGGCACGTCGTCCAGGGCCACGTGGATGGCGTGGCCAAGCTCGTAGCACTCGAGAAGGTCGAGGGCGGCGAGGACTACTGGCTGCGCGCCGAGATCCCGGCGGAGTTGGCGAAGTACGTGGTCTTCAAAGGGTCGATCGCCATCGAGGGCATCAGCCTGACGGTGGCACGCATCGAGGGAACCACGCTCACCGTGGCCATCATTCCGCACACCTACGAAGTCACCAACCTCAAGTCGCTCAAGCCCGGCGATGGCCTCAACCTCGAAGTGGACATCCTGGCCAAGTACGCCGAGAAGATGCTGAAGGGCGAGGACGTTCCGGGGGCGGTGACGTTGGAGCGGCTGATCAGCGAGGGTTTCTAGGTTCTCGTCTCTCGTTTCTTGCCGCGATAGGGGTCCTTCGACTCGCGGCTCGCTTCGTTCGCCGCTCGCTCAGGATGATAGGTGCACAAATCTCAGCGTCCTCCACGTCCTCTGCGGTTGTCATTCGGCAGTCCAGCTAGACCGGCAATTCTTCCTGCTGCCAAACCGGCGCGGTGGCTTTGGGTGGCGCGGACAGCTCTAGAACCAGCTGCTCGAGCACTAGGCGCTTGCTGGGGGGATTGGAGCGCAGAGCGAGATCGGCGCGGGCGATGAGGCGCAGGGCGCGGGTCAGTTCGCGCCGCGAGGAGTAGCGGCGGGCCTGGCGGATGAGGTCGTCGGCGGCGAAGGGCGGGACGCGGAAGCCCTGCCACAGCGCCTGCCAGAGCTGGCGCTGATCGCGCACCTTGCGCTCGGAGATGACCAGCATCTGGCGGAAGGTCTTGGCCAGCATGTAGAGATGTCCGATGGCAGCCTCGTCGGCGCCGCCGGCGGCCAGCAGCGCGTCCAGGACCTCGAGCGCCCGAGTCCTGTCCTTGGCGGAGATGGCGTCGGTGAGCTCGTAGAGCGAGCACTGCTTGGCGGCCAGCACCATCGCTTCCACGTCGCTCAGGGTGATGCGCTTCTTCTCTCCCACGTAGAGCATGAGTTTCTCCAGCTCGCTGGAGATGAGCATCAGGTCGGCGCCGAGGGAATCCACCAGCTCGCGCGCGGCTTCGGGCTCGACCTTCACGCCCTTTTCGGCGGCAAACTCGATGATCCAGCGCGCGCCCTCGCCCTCTTCCACCCGCGCCAGATCCACCACGCCGCAGTAGCGACCCAGGGTCTCGCGGATGCGCTCGTAGCGCTCTTTGTCGGTGAGCTCCATGCGCCGCGGGTCGGCGAGGATGCTGATGTGGTCGGCGATGAAGATCAGGACTGCGTCCGGGTTGGGATTCTTGACGTAGGCCTCGATGGCGGTGAACTCGTCCTGGTGCGAGCCGCGGCCGTAGAGCGTCTTCACGCCGCGGATGAGAAAAACCTGGAAGGGCGCCATGAGTGAGGGCGTGCGCGCGCGGTTGAGCACTTCGGGCACCGAGATCTCCGCCAAGTCCAGCTCATGTAGGCAGAAGTCGCGGCAATCGGGGGCGACCAGATGTTCGAGCAGCGCTAGGCGGCACTGGCGCTGGAAGAAGGCTTCGTCGCCCACCAGGACGTAGGCGGCCCGCAGCTTGCGCGCCCGCACCTCCGACTCGAAACGTTCGGCGGGCGCGAAGCCGCGCATGGTCAGTACGCCTCCAGGACGTTGCTCACCAGAGTGCGCGCGAAGTCACGGGAGAGGCGGTCGAGCGCCGGGGTCTCCTCCTCGAAGAAGCTGGAGATCTCGCGCGACACCTGGTACTGCTCGCGGAAGATGTAGTTCTGATTCTCGTAGAGGACCTTGCCCTTGCGATCCACCAACTGCACCTTCATGGTCACGGTGATCAAGGCCGAGGAGGCGCGGCCGGTCTTGGAGTCGTAGGTGAGCGGCGCAAACTCGGTGGTCAGCACGTCGCCGCGCAGGGTGGCGTCGGCGGAGTCGGTGGCTTCATTGGCGATGCGATAGTTGGTGCGGGTGAGGAACTCGTGCACTACCGCCGCGGTCAGCACCTGCTCCACCCGATAGGTGTGGGTGTGGTTGACGAAGGCGGGAATGGCGATGGTCTTGAGGTCGGGAGGAAGCTTGGCGGCGTGTCCCGCGCTGTGGTATCCGCAGCCGGCCGAGGCCAGCGCAAGAAGCAGGACGAGAACGCCAGCGGTCTTCCTCACTCTGCCCTCCCTGCGGCGGAGACTTCTTTCTGCGCCTTAATGTAAATCGAAAAGCTAGGACTGTGGAAGGTGGGCGCCTGCACCAGCATCCGCGAAGGCACGGGCAGGCTGCCGGACGTGCTCATCACGCCGCCCCCTGATAGGCGGGCGGAGAGGGCGGGGTGGTGCGCCGGCGCAGGACGTGCGGCACCCGCGCCAGAACGCCGGAGAGCATATAGGTGAGCGCGATGACGAACAGCACGGGGTGCGAGAAGTACCAGATGCCGGCGATCAGCGCGCCGATGAAGACGACGTTGCGGAAGGGATGGCGTCCGCGCAGGTTGACGTCCTTGAAGCTGTAGAAACGCCAGGTGCTGACCATGAGGAAGGCACAACTGATCAGCAGGCCCAGCCAGACGACCGACCACCACCAGATGGTCAGCGGCTGGCCGTTGGCGAAGTGGACGATCGCGGCCACCACCCCGGCAGCAGCGGGAATGGGCATTCCTACGAAGTATTTCTTCCCCGGGGGGCCGGGATTCGAAGGCTGTGGATTCTCCTGGATGTTGAAGCGGGCCAGGCGGCTGGCGCCGGCGATCATGAACAGGAAGGTGGCAATGGCGCCCAACTGCACCAGGCGCACGCGCAAATCGGCCTCGGGCAGCGCGGGCAGCATGCGGAATCCCCACATCCAGGCCAGCACGGCCGGGGCCACGCCGAAGGTGATGACGTCGGCAAGCGAATCCAGTTCCCTGCCGAAGTCGCTGGCGGTCTGGGTCATGCGGGCGATGCGGCCGTCAAACATGTCGAAGACGATGGCGAAGCCGATGGCGCGGGCGGCAAAATCAAAGTGCCAGGGCTCCGCCAACGAACCCTGCATGGACTGGGAGATGGCGTAATACCCGAAGGCCATGTTGGCGGTGGTGAACAGCGAGGGCAGCAGATACATGCCGCGGCGCAGGCGCTTGCGGTTCTGTTCGAGGCGGCGCTCCCGGGGAGGCTGCGGATCCATCAATCGCCTCCCGTGCCCGGCCGGCCGGAGCCTTCCGGGAGAACGGCCAGCACGCTCGAGCCGCCGTGCACCTTGTCGCCGATCTTCACCTGGAGCGCGGCGGAGCGGTCGAGGATCACGTCCACGCGCGAGCCGAACTTGATGAGTCCCACGCGCTCGCCGCGGGCGGTGGATTCGCCCACCGCCTTCCAGAAGACGATGCGCCGCGCCAGCAGCCCGGCAATCTGCTTGAAGACCACCGTGTGGCCGTCGCCTTCCACCGTGACCACGTTCTGCTCGTTCTCCGCCGCGGAGCCGGCGCCCATGGCGTTCCGGAACTTCCCAGAACGGTACTCGACCTTGGCGATGCGTCCGGCGATGGGGGCGCGGTTCACGTGCACATCGAAGACGTTCAAGAAGATGCTGATGCGGGTGCGCGGCTGGCCTTCGACCTCGATGGGCGAGACCGCGGTGACCCGTCCGTCGGCGGGCGAGACTACCGCTCCGGCCAGCGCCGGCACCTGGCGCTCCGGGTCGCGGAAGAACCACAGGAAGAAGCCCGCCAGCAGGAAGGGCGCGAGCCCGTACCAGGGCCCGGCGAACCACCCGGCCAGCACGCCCACCGCGGACATCGCCAGAGCGTAGTAGATGCCGTCTCGAACCATGGGATATGCCGATTATAGCGGAGCGGAGGCGCTCTTACGGGCGTCTTGACGGGAAACGCCGGGGGCAAACAGAAAGCCCCCCGCCGCGGCGGAAGGCCGGGAAAATGAACGTTCGGCTAGGCTACCTGGTTGGTGCTCCTGTACTGCTGCTCGATCTGCTCCATCTGGTCCTTGAGCCGCAGTTTGAGCTTCTTCAGGCGCACTTCTTCCAGCTTTTCGTTTTCGGTCAGGTAGCGTTTCTGGATCAGCGAATCGAGGCGTTGCGAGTACTGCGAGTGCTCTTGAACCAGCTTGCGGAACTCTTCATGGCTGGTCAGGAGATGGTCCCTCAGCTGAGATGCCATCCAGAGGACCTCCTAGATTGTCGGCTAGAAACTACCATACCTGCACGGCGGGCTTCAATCATTTTTCGGGTATTGCAGGAAGAGTAAACCGGTAGAGTACCGCGTCCTCATCCGGGTCGCGGTAGTAGGCCTTGCGGCGGCCGCTTTCGACGAAGGCCCACTTCTCGTAGAGCGACCGGGCCGCGCGATTGGACTCGCGCACTTCGAGAAAAACGTTGCGGGCGCCGGCCTGGCGCGCCCGGTCCAGCAGGTTGGCGAGCAGGCGGGCGCCCAGGCCGCGACGACGGGCCGGGCCCGCCACCGCGATGTTCTCGAGCTCCCACTCAGTCCCCATCCCGCGCGCAACCACAAAGCCCTCTAGCTCCTTCCCTTCCAGGACCAGAGCGACGTACTGAGAACCGGCGGCGAAGAGGCGCGCGTAGTCGGCCGCACCCCAGTGGGCAGCGGTCACGGCATGGCGCTCCAGCGCCATCATGGCGGGGACGTCGGCGGCGGTGGCGGCGCGGATGTTCACGTTCGAAATGCGGTCAGGGCTTGGCGAAGATCTCGGCATCGGAGCGGCGGATGTAGTTGGCGTCCAGCTCCTCGGGTGCGACCGTCTGTCCCGCCATGATTTTTCTGATTGCCAGGCGCGCGATGGAGTCGCTCTGCGGGCGGGCGACCCGGCGGGCGTCCAGCAGCTTGGCAATCGCCTCGTCCGAAGTGACCACCGTGGCTTCCTCGTGGCCGGCGACAAGAGCGGGAAGCTCTTCCTGCCCCACCAGGGATTCCCGCACTCTGGTCGCGCCGCCGGCGCCAAGAACGTATTCCCCGACATAAGCCTCGCAGCGTCCGGCGTCGAGGGCGGCGATGACTCTTCCCGTGGCGCCGGAGGCGACGGCCAGTGCCTCGAGCACCGACACCGCCGCAATCGGCTTTTTCAGCACCTCGGCTAGGGCCTTGATGGCGGCCAGCCCGACGCGCAGGCCGGTGAAGGAGCCGGGGCCGGAGGCGGCGCCGAAGCCCTCTATCTCTTCCTTACCGATTTTGTGCTTCGCCAGCAACGCCGAGATCTCGGGAATCAGTTGCGCCGAAAACGTTCCGCCGGCCACGGGCGCCATCTCGATGAGCTCGAAGCTGCGAGCGTCGCCGCGGGCGAGGGCCACGCTGCCCTGCTTCCAGGAGGTGTCGATGGCGAGGATCAGCATGGCGTTAGCGGCGCTCTTCGCACAGCTCCAGCAGCACGCCGCCGGCGCTCGCGGGATGAACGAAGACGTAGCGGTGGCCGCCGGCGCCGATCTTGATCTCTTCGGAGACGAAGCGCGTGCCGCTCTTCTTCATGCGCGCCACGGTCGCCTCCAGGTCCGCGACCCGCAGCGAGATGTGGTGCAGCCCTTCACCGCGCTTGGCGATAAAGCGGGCGATAGGCGAATCGTCCGAGGTCGCTTCCAGTAGCTCGACGCGGCTCTCACCCAGCGGCAGCATGGCCACGCGCACCTTCTCGTGCTCGATGACTTCCTCGGACTCGACGCGCAGGCCAAGCTGTTCGTAGAAGGCCTTGGAGGCCGCGAGCGACTTCACGGCGATGCCCAGATGGTCGATGGACAACTTTGCGGTCATTCAGGCCTCAGGGCTTCCCCACCCGGCTGACGATCTCTTCCACCAGCGAATACGGATCGCGCTTCCCTTCGGCGACTTCGGCGGCGTACGCCGCCACCTCGCCGTCGGACATCTGCTCTTTGAGGACGCGCTCCAGCAACGATTCGCGCAGCATCTCCACCAGGCGCTCGCGCCAGTTGCCGATCTTCTTCTTGAGCGTGAGGTTCTCCCGCCGCAGGTACTCCTCGTGCTCGGCGATGGCGGCCACCAGCTCCGGGATGCCGGTGCCTTCGGTGGCCACCGTCTTGACGATGGGCGGCGACCAGCGGTCGGGGCGCGTGGCCAGCGACTGCATGGCGCGGATCTCGCGCTCCACGCGCTCCGCGCCTTCGCGGTCGCTCTTGTTGATGACGAAGATGTCGGCGATCTCCATGATGCCGGCCTTGATGGTTTGCACGTCGTCGCCCATGCCGGGAACCAGGATGACGATGGTGGCGTCGGCGAGGCGCACGATGTCCACCTCGTCCTGCCCGACCCCGACAGTCTCGACCAGGATGAGGTCTTTGCCGCTGGCGTCGAGTACCGTGGCCACGTCGGCGGTAGCCCGCGCCAGGCCGCCCAGAAAACCGCGCGTCGCCATGCTGCGGATGTAGATGCCGGAGTCGGCGTGGTGGGCCTGCATGCGGATGCGGTCGCCCAAAATCGCGCCGCCAGTGTAGGGGCTGGTGGGATCCACGGCGATGATGCCGAGGGTGCGTCCCTGCTTGCGGTACTCGCGGGCCAGCTGGTCCACTAGCGTGCTCTTGCCGGAGCCGGGAGCTCCGGTCAGGCCGATGACGCGCGCCTTCCCGCTGTGTGGGAACAGCGCCTTCAGCAGCTCGACGGATTCGGGCGCGTGGTCCTCGATGGCGCTGATGGCGCGGGCCAGCGCCCGCGGCTCCCCGGAGCGGATGCGCGCTACCCAGTTGTTGGTCTCGTCAGGCAACGGACCCAGTGTAAAGCAGAAGCGCGGAGCCGGACTAATCCTGCTTGCGGCCGACGAAATCCTCGAGCACCGCCTTGCGCAGCAGTTCCGGAGGCAGCAGGCCCTGGCCGAGGACGAAGTCGTGGAACTTCTGCTGGTCGAACTTCTTGCCCTGCGCCTTCTCCACCTCCTCGCGGAGCCGAATCAGCCGGTTGAAGCCGTAGAAATAGGAGGTGGCCTGCCCGGGCGCGAGGAAGGTATAGCGCTCGACCTCCTGATTGGCCATGGCGTCGGAGAGCACGACGTCGTCCTTCAGGACCTTGAGGGCCTGCTCCTTGGTGACCTTGCCGGATTGCAGCTCGGGATCAAGGAAGGCGCGGGCGGCGCGCATCAGCCGGAACTGGAGCGAGATGAACTGGCCGTCCGGAGGCATGTAGGGCAGGGTGATGGCTTCGGCGTAAAGGCCCCAGCCCTCGACGTTGGTGCTGTTGAAGGCAAAGACGGCCCGGGGGATGGAGACCCCTCGCTCCATCATGGCCGCGAACTGCAGCTCGTGGCCGGGGCGTGCCTCGTGCGCGATGATGGTCCAGGAGCTGGCGGAGTAGGTGAAGTCGTCCAACTTCTGCGTGGCCTGCTTGGAGCCGGGGGGCGCGGGAATGTTCAGGGGCAGGACGAATTCTCCCTGCTCGCCGGTGTTGCCGATGAAGCGCGGCGGCCGCATGTTGGGCGCGGGGACGTTGGCGCTCTCGGCCGCGCTGGCGAGGCGGATGCGCGCCGGCCGCGACGGCAGCGTCACCAGGCGCTGCTTCCGGATGATCCCTTCGATCTCTTTCAGGCGCGCTTGGTAGTGCGGCAGGATGGCCTCGCCCACCAACTGGTCCTTCTTCAGCTCGCGGATGACGTCGCGATAGTCGGTGAGGTTCCAGCCGTGCTGCTTGGCCACCTGCGGCGCCAGCTTGCGCATCTGCTTCTGGATGTCATCGAAGGCCGCGTGTGCCTTGACGGCCAGCTCGTCGGGCGGAACGTCCACGCCGACCTGCTCCAGGTCAAAGGCGTACTCCTCCGGTGGCAAGCGGAAATCGGTGCGCGCCCGGGGCAGAATCTCCGTGCGCACGAACTCGTCATACTGGGCCAAATGCCGCTTGAGTTCGGCGTAGGGCTTCTCGTATCCCTGAATTTTGTATTTCTGAAGGAGCTGGCCCATGCCGTTCACGAACAACGCGGAGTTGTTCAGGTCCTTTTCCACTTCGTCCTTCACCGGACCGAGCAATCCGGGCTGCGTCAGCCGCTCGCGGGTGCGGTCCTCCGCCAGCTTGACGATGGGCTCGTAGCCGGGCTCCATGCCGGCGTAGCGCCGCAGCCGCACCAGCGCCGCTTTGCGGCGCTCGGCCGGCACCTGGTCGTCGAGCAGCGAGCGGATGCCCAGAAACAGGTTGCGCGGGAGGTTGAAGTAGGGAACATCGAACTTTTCGCTTAGGAGCGAGCCGCGAATGTTGTCGTAGGCGGTCTTGATGAGGATCTCCAGGTCCTGGCGGATGAGCGGATCCTTCTCCTGCGCCAGGCGGCGTTTCAGCTCCTCGATGGCTCCGCGGGTGGCTTGGCGCGAGCGCTCGTTCACCCCCGGCTTCATGTCCGCGATCTGCCCGTCGAAGCCTTCCGCGCCCACTTGACTGGCCGCCTCCGGCTCGAAGCGTGCAATCACCTGGATCAAGACCGTGGCGTTCTCGTTGCTGCGCGCGACCCAGGGCTGCTGCGCGGCAGGTCTTGTGCCGGATGAACCAGCCTGCGCCGCGGCCGTCGCGGAAGTCAGAAAAAGAACAGCAAGGGTCAGTCGCAAACGATGGGACATCATGACTTCTCTCCTGGTAACGGGAACGCTCGGACGTTCAATCCATCAGCAGCTGTCTTGCGATGACCAGGCGCTGGATCTCGCTGGTGCCTTCGCCGATGGTGCACAGCTTGACGTCGCGGTAGAACTTCTCCGCCGGGTAGTCTTTGACGAAGCCATAGCCGCCGTGGATCTGGACGCACTCGTTGGCCACGCGCACCGCGACCTCGCTAGCGTAGAGCTTGGCCATCGAGGATTCGAGCGTGGTCTTCATGCCGGCGTCCTTCATGGCGGCGGCGCGCAGGGTAAGCAGGCGCGCGGCGTCAATCTCCGTGGCCATGTCCGCCAGCTTCCACTGGATGGCTTGGAACTCGCTGATGGCTTTGCCGAACTGCTTTCGCTGCTTGGAGTACTTGAGCGCGGCTTCGTAGGCGCCCTGGGCCATACCCAGGCCGAGCGCGGCGATGGAGATGCGCCCGCCGTCCAGGATGAGCATGGCGTCAATGAAGCCATCGCCCTCCTTGCCGCAGAGGGCGTCGGCGGGGACGCAGCAGTCCTCGAAGATCAGCTCGGAGGTGTCACTGGCGCGCAGGCCCAGCTTGTTCTCCTTCTTCCCTGGGCGGAAGCCCTTGGCCTGCTTCTCCACGATGAAGGCGGAGAGCCCGTGCGTGTGCGCGGATTTGTCGGTAACCGCCAGCACCACCAGCACGTCGGCGTGGTGGCCGTTGGTGATGAACGTCTTGGTGCCGTTCAGCACCCAGCAGTCCCCTTTGCGGACAGCGGTCATGCGGGCGCTGCCAGCGTCCGAACCTGCGCCCGGCTCGGTCAGGCCCCAGGCGCCGATGAATTCCCCGCTGGCCAGCTTGGGGATGTACTTGCGCCTCTGCGCCTCGGAGCCCGCAACGAAGATGTGGTTGGAGCAGAGCGAATTGTGCGCGGCCACGGTGATGCCGATGGAGCCGTCCACCCGCGAAAGTTCTTCGATGGCGATGACGTATTCCACATAGCCCAGGCCGGCGCCGCCATATTCCACCGGAAAGATGACACCCATCAGCCCCAGCTTGCCCAGCTCCTTCACCGCGGCCAGGGGAAACTCGTTGGCTTCGTCCCACCTCATCACGTTGGGCAGAAGCTCGCGCTCGGCGAACTCGCGCACGCTGCGGCGCAACTGCTGCTGCTCGTCGTTCAGTTGGAAGTCCAAGTCGGCTCCTTCCGATGCTTCGAACCTTAGGCCGGCGCGCTGCCCTGGAGCGCGCTGATCAGCGCCACAATCTCCCCCGGAACCAGCATGCGCCGCTCCGCCTGGTGGGAGAAGATGGTCCTGCCGTCCACCATCACGTCCAGCACACCCACTCCGCCGAAGCTCATCTTCGGCTTGATATTCAGCTTTTCCCTGATCTCCCGCTTGAGGCGTCCCGCCTCAAAAAGAATCGAGAGTCAGGTGAAGCAGCGCTTAATCTCCACGTTCATGGTTGCCTCCGTCAGGAGCGCGCCGCCGCCTCGCGGGCGATGCGCTCGGCTTCGAACTTGAGTGCCTCGAACCAGTCAGCATACATCTTGACCACCGCCTGTTTCCTGCCGTCCCCGAAGAAGAGGGTACTGGGGCCGGTGAACTCCTCCCAGGTCTTCATCAGGGTGGCTCCGTCGGGCTGGGGCTCGAAGCTGAACCAGTGTTCGCCGCGCACGCCCATGGCCTTGCCCACCCAGCCGACCTTGTGCGGCGCGGCGCACTCCAGGACCACGGGTTCGAACTTCATGTTGATGGGGCGCGCCAGCTCCATCAGGAAGCGGCTTCCCTTCTGCCAGGGCTGGCCCTCCAGCCACTTGCTCTGCGCGATGACGCGGTTCCACCATGGCCACTGGTCGAGCTTCTCGAACTTCTCCCAGATGTGCTCGGGGCGGCACTTCGCGCTCACGGAGTATTCGAGGTGTATGGCCATGATGGGGGAATCGTCTCCTCAGTTCTCACCGCAGATGGCGCGGATCGCGTCCAGCGCGCGCTCACAGCCGGCGCGGTCCACATCCATATGGGTGACGATGCGCATGGTCTGCGGGTCAATGCCGTTGGCCAGCACGTTGCGCTCGGCCAGCTGTCGCGAGAACTCCGCCGAGTTCATGCCTGTGCCGCTGATGTCGAAGACTACGATGTTGGTCTGAACTTTTTTCGCATCCAGGCGGATGCCGCGAACCTCGGCCAATCCATCGGCCAGGAAGCGGGCGTTGGCGTGGTCGTCACGCAGGCGGGCCGGCATTTTCCCCAGGGCGATCAGGCCCGCCGCCGCCAGGATTCCCGCCTGGCGCATCCCGCCGCCCAAAGCTTTGCGATAGGCGCGCGCCTGTTCGATGAAGCCGCGGCTGCCCACCAGCATCGAGCCCACCGGCGCGCCCAGTCCCTTGGAAAGGCAGAACATCACCGAATCGAACTTGCGCGTGATCTCGGCCACGGGCTGGCCCAGCGCCGCCGCGGCGTTGAAGATGCGCGCGCCGTCGAGATGCACGGGAAGTCCGGCGTCATGGGCGGCGTCGCAAATCTCGTTCGCGACTTCCGTGGGATACACCGTCCCGCCCGCCATGTTGTGCGTGTTCTCGAGCGAGACCAGTCCGGTCTGCGAGATGTAGTAAGTCTTGGGGCGGATGCGCTTCTTGACCTCCGCCCAGCTCAGGATGCCGTCCGCTGCCGGGATGGGGCGCGCGAGGCAGCCGGAGAAGGCCGCGAGCATCGCCATCTCATAGTTGAAGATGTGGGCGCGCTCCTCGCAGATGACTTCCTGGCCGGGACGAGTGTGGATCTTGATGGCGATCTGGTTGCCCATGGTGCCGCTGGGGACGAAGATCGCGGCCTCGCGGCCGAAGGTCTCGGCGGCGAGATGCTCCAGGCGGTTGATGGTGGGATCTTCGCCGTAGA
Organism: Terriglobales bacterium; assembly: GCA_035937135.1. Classification (NCBI taxonomy): domain Bacteria; kingdom Pseudomonadati; phylum Acidobacteriota; class Terriglobia; order Terriglobales; species Terriglobales bacterium. Next base: position 9,527 of record DASYVL010000133.1, on the reverse strand, counting down.
CGTCGTCGCCGACCTCGGCCTCGGCCATGGCCCGGCGCATCTCCGGCGTGGGCTTGGTGACCGTGTCACTGCGCAGGTCCACGGGGGTGGCCCGGCGCGGCTCCTCTGATTTTTCTGCGACCCCTCGCGGGGCGACGCGGCTCTTCATGGCGGATGGGGATCGCTGCTCCGGCGCTCGAGCAGCGGCAACTGTTTGAGTCTAATGAATTTCGGGAAAATCTGCCACAGGCTCAGGCGTTGAGGCAGGGGACTGCCGCGAGCCCAAGAAGCGCTCAAACACTTCGTTCGAGAGCAGGCGACCCCGCGAAGTCAGGCGAATGCAGTCGCCCTCGCGCGCCAGGAGCGCGACGGCGATGAGCTCGTCCACGGTGTCGCGCGAAGCGGCTACGGCTTCGCCGCCAAACTCTGTCGCGAGCCGTCGCAGGTCCACGCCGCGATTCAGTCGAAGGCCCAGGAAGAAGCTTTCCTCGAGAGCCTGGGCAGCGGAGGCCGGGGTGACCGTCCCGGATTCGCCGGCCAGGTAGCCGCCCAGGGAATCCGGAGTGGAGAAGCGAAGCGCGCAGGCGGGGACGCCTGTGCCACACGGTTCCTGCTGCTCTTCGCGGCCGAGGACGGCTTGGCCGCGCAGGTTTTCGCGGGCGAGGGCGCCCGCGCCACGCAGTCCTTGCTCGCACGGCAGCATGGAGTGGGCGTCCACGCCGAAGCCGAGGTAGGGCTGGCGGGTCCAGTACTTAAGGTTGTGGCGGGATTCGCCGCCGGGACGCGCGAAGTTAGAAATCTCGTACTGGGCGACGCCGGCCGAGGCGAGCGCCGAACAGGCTTCCACATAGAAGTCTGCGATGGCCTCGTCGTCGGGGACGAAGTGGGCGTGGTAGCGTGTGCCGCCGGCGATAAGCTCGCGGCCCAGGCGCGAGTCGTCGTCCACCTCCAGCATGTAAACGCTGACGTGCGGCACGCCGGAGGCGATGGCGTCGTCGAGCGAGGCGCGCCAGCTGGCGGCGGTCTGGTGGGGCAGGCCGGCGATCATGTCCACGTTGAGGCTGGAAATCCCACCTGTGCGCAGGCGGGCGATATCGTCGAGAACGGTGGCGCGGCTGTGCAGGCGGCCGACCGCGGCCGCTTCCCCGTCCATTAAGGACTGGACTCCCAGGCTGACGCGATTCACGCCGCCGTCCAGCAGCGCGCCTACAACTGCCGGACTCAGCGTACCTGGGGCACACTCGACCGTGATTTCAGCGTCGGGCGCCACATCGAAGTTCTGCCGGGCGGCGCGGAACAGCTCGCGCAACTGATCGGGTGCGAGAACGCTGGGGGTGCCGCCGCCGAGGTAGACGGAATCCACGCGGCGGTCGAACTGGCAGCCCAAGGCTGCGGCGGACTCAGCCGCGCGGGCCATGTCGCTCGAGACGCGCTCGACATAGCTTCCGAACTGCTCGCGGGAGAATACGCCGGAGGCGAAGTTGCAATAGCTGCATTTCGTCTTACAGAAGGGCACGGAGATGTAGAGGCCGAGCGGCACCGAGCCATTATCCCATCCCGGCACCGGTGGCGGGAGCGAGGCGCGCTTTCCACTTCTCAGATACAATCGCTGCCTTCATGTCGCGACGCGTCGTCATCACCGGGATGGGTTCGGTCAGCCCCAACGGCATCGGCAACGACGCTTTCTGCCGTGCAGTGCTGGCGGGAAAGAGTGGGGTGCGCCGCATCACCCGCTTCGACCCCAGCGAGCTCGAGGTGCAGATCGCGGGCGAGATCACGGACTTCGACGAGATGGCCTGGATAACCAAGCACGAGCGCAAGCACGTCTCACGCGTGGTGCCGCTGGCTACGGCCGCCACCAGTGAAGCGCTGACGGATGCGGGCATCGAACCGGAAAAGATGTCGCTGGAGGAAAAGCGCGGCATCGGCGTGATCCTGGGCACGGGCGGCGGCGCGCAGGACTTTTCCGAGATACAGTACCGGCTGTGGCTCGAGGGCAAGGTCAAGCAGGTCAGCCTGTTCTCCATCCCCAGCGGGACCATGGGGACGCTATCCAGCGAAGTCAGCATGCGCTTCGGGCTGCGCGGGATGAGCCACGTGGTGACTTCGGGCTGCACCTCTTCCACCGACGCCATGGGTTACGCGCTGCGGCAGATCCAGGCGGGCGTGCTGCCCATGATCCTGGCCGGCGGCGCCGACTCGCCGCTGGCACTGGGCATCCTCAAAGGCTTCGAGCTGATGAAGATCTGCACCACCTCGTGGAACCAGGAGCCAGAGCGCGGCTCGCGCCCCTTCTCCCAAGACCGCGACGGCTTTGTGATCGCCGAGGGCGCGTGGATGTTCCTGCTGGAGGACTCCGAGCACGCCCGCGCGCGCGGCGCTCGTGTCTATGCCGAGATCGCCGGATACGGCTCCACCTGCGAGGCCTTCCATCGCGTGCGCCTGGCAGAATGCGGCGAAGAGCCGGCACGCGCCATCCAACTGGCCATGCAGGAGGCGGGCGTGGGCCCGACGGACATCCACTACGTCAACCTGCACGGCACGTCCACGCAGCTCAACGACCGCATCGAGACCCGGGCGCTCAAGCTGGCCATGGGCAACGGCCACGCCTACAAGGTCCCCATGTCGGCGCTGAAGTCGCAGATCGGCCACCCCCAGGGGGCTTGCGGCGCAGCGGGAGTCGCGGCCACGCTGGTCGCCATGCGGCATGAACAGCTCCCTCCCACAATCAACGTGGACAAGCCCGATCCGGAGTGCGACCTGGACTACGTCTCCGAAGCCGGCCGCAAGGCGCAGATAGAGCACGCCGTGTGCAACTGCATCGCCTTTGGCTCGAAGAACTCGGCGCTGGTGCTGCGCAGAATCTAATCCGCTCGCCCGCTGCGCCACGGCAAAAGCTCCGTCCTGCCACTGTTTTTCCGCATCCCAAGCGAGCGCCGGAACGTCTGTACAATAGTCAGAGCCGATGGCCGCCAGCATGCACGAAGAAGACGTTCTGGGGAAAGCCTATGACAGCCGGCTGATGAAGCGGCTGCTCACCTACCTGCGTCCATACAAGGGGCAGGTGTTCATCGCGCTGGGAGCGATCGTGCTCAAGGCGGGCGCGGACGTTCTCGGCCCCTACCTCACCAAAGTCGCGATCGACAAGTACCTGGTGCACTCGAACGCGCCGGGAGCGGGCTCGATGCTCGACCGCTGGCTCAGCTCGGAGCCGCTCACCGGCATTGGTCAGATCGGCGCCATCTACGTCTTTCTGCTGGCCATCAGTTTCTTCCTGGACTTCGCGCAGACCTACTTCATGCAGTGGACGGGGCAGAAGGTGATGTTCGACCTGCGCAGCCAGATCTTCCGTCACCTGCAGGGCATGCACCTGGCCTTCTTCGACAGGAACCCCGTCGGGCGGCTGGTGACCCGCGTGACCACGGACGTGGACGCGCTCAACGAGCTGTTCACCGCGGGCGTGGTGGCCATCTTCGAGGACATCTTCGTGCTGGTGGGAATCCTGGTCATCATGCTGAAGATGCAGTGGTGGCTGGCGCTCATCACCTTCGCGGTGCTGCCGCTCATCTTCTGGGCCACGATGGTCTTCCGCAAGTATGTGCGTGACAGCTACCGGCGCATCCGCATAGCCATCGCGCGCATCAACGCCTACCTGCAGGAGCACGTCAGCGGCATCGTGGTGCTGCAACTGTTCAACCGCGAGAAGCGCGCCTACGAGAAGTTCGAGAAGATCAACGCCACCCACATGGAGGCCTTCAAGGACGCCATCCTGGCGCACGCCATCTACTACCCGGTGATCGAAGTCCTCTCCTCGGTGGCCATCGCCAGCGTCATCTGGTTCGGTGGGAACCAGGTGGTTCGCGGCGCCGTCACCCTCGGGGTGCTCACCGCCTTCATGCAATACGCGCAGCGCTTCTTCCGGCCCATCCAGGACTTGAGCGAGAAGTACAACATCCTGCAGTCGGCGATGGCCTCCGGAGAACGCATCTTCAAGCTGCTGGATACCCGGGCGGAGGTCACCGGGCCGGCCTCGCCGAAGACGTCGGACGGCCCGGGGCGCATCGAGTTCGACCACGTGTGGTTCGCGTATCGCACCGTGCCTGCCCCCACCGACGGAGACAAATCCGTAGCCGCGAAGGGCGTGGAGAAAAAGGAGGGCGCGGAGCAAGCCAAACCCGGCGAGCCGGACTGGGTGCTGCGCGACGTCTCCTTCGCCATCGAGCCGGGCGAGACCGTCGCCATCGTGGGCCACACTGGAGCGGGCAAGACCACCATCATCTCCCTGCTCGTCCGCTTCTATGACATCCAGAAGGGCTCGATCCGCCTCGACGGCGTGGACATCCGTGAGCTCGACCTGGATGGCTTGCGCCGCCGCTTCGGCGTCGTCCTACAGGACCCGTTCCTGTTCACGGGTACGGTGGGTGGCAACATCCGGCTGGGGACGTCCTGGATCCAGGACGCAGCCGTGGAGCAGGCCGCCGAGGACGTGAACGTCGCCGACTTCATCCGCACCCTGCCCGGCGGCTTCCAGGAGAAGGTGGTGGAGCGCGGCAGTACGCTGAGCACCGGGCAGAAGCAGTTGATCTCGTTCGCACGCGCCCTGGCCCACGAACCCAGCATCCTGGTGCTGGACGAGGCCACCTCCAGCGTGGACACGGAGACCGAGTTCCGCGTGCGCGATGCGCTCAGCCGCATGGTGGAGGGGCGGACGTCGGTGATCGTGGCCCACCGGCTTTCGACCATCCAGCGCGCCGACAAGATCATCGTGATGCACAAAGGGCGGGTGCGCGAGGTGGGCTCGCACCAACAGCTGCTGGCGCAGCGCGGTATATACTGGAAGCTCTATCAGTTGCAGTACAAGGACCAGGAAGTCGCGGTCAGCGCCGACGATTAGGCTCACGCTCGGGCGGCGCGGCCGCATCCAATCTCCCATGTCCCGTTTCCCTGCGGTCATCGTCCTCGTTCTGACATTCGCCGCTTTGGCCGCCGCGCAGGAGGACTGGACGCCCCACTACGTGCTTCCGCCCAAACAGCAGCAACAGCAGCAGCCGAGCCAGCCGCAGCCGGCAGCGGCTCCGGCCGCTCCCCAGCAGCCGCCGGGAAAAACCATACGGGAGTTCAACGAGGGAGACTCCAGCCCGGCTGCGCCGCAGCCGCCCGCGGCGCAAACCCCGGCTCCAAACATGCCCCAGCCAGAGAAGGACCTGCGCGATATCGCCGAACGCTTCGCTCCGGTGCTCCACCAGCGCATGGCGGGGACCGCCGAGCAGCACCGCTTCGACTATCCCACCAACTTCGACTTCGACGGCGACTGGAAGGGCAACAACAATTGGGCCAACGCCGCCGGCTCCAAATACAAGCTCTGGTCCTACGTCTACTACTCGGTGATCGAGAGCGAGGACCACTACTTCATCCACTATGCCGTGTATCACCCGCGCGACTGGTCCCTGGTGCAGGCGACATTCGACAGCCTCCTGGACAAGCTGCAGGACAAGTACAAGGACGTCATCGGCGGGGGGGCGCGCAAGGAAGCCGAGTTCAACCACGAGAACGACCTGGAAGGCGCGCTGGTGATCGTGGACAAGTGGGCCCAGGGCGGGCCGCAACCCGTGGCCATGGAAACGGTGGCCCACAACCACCTGCTGCGCTCGCTGAGCACCGCGGCTGCGGACCTGCACATCACCTCCGGCGAGCGCGGCCAGCGACTGAGGCTGGAAGACGGCCACCCCATCCTCTACATCGAGTCACAGAAACACGGCATCCACGCCTGGAGGGATGAGGAGGGCTCCTGGCAGGAACCCATCCTGGTGCTGCGCTACGGCAAGGACAAGCCGGTGGAGTTCTCGAAGGTGAGCGGCGACACCGCAACTTACGAGCTCATCCCTATATCCAAGACCTGGTGGAAGCACGCGCGCGCGACGCACAAGCCCAACCTCACCTTCGGCACGGTGGCGGATTTTGGCGACCGCTTCTGCGATGTCCCGGGGGCGCGGCGTCCGACGTGCGCGCTGGGGACGGTGGGCGCCGCCATCCGCGGCGACTACCTGCGTCCCAACGCGGCCTCCGCGCCCTGGAACTGGATCGACCTCGACGACCAGGAACTGCCCCTGGGCGCCTGGTTCTTCGATCCCATCGTCATCCTCAAGCGCCACTTCGGCCTTTTCCACACCCGGGAGAAGTACCTCTACAACCCCTACCTCGGCATCGGAGACACGGACTCCGACACCAAGAAGGCGACCACGCCCTGATGCGCCTGCTTGTTTCGGCCGGCGAAGCCTCCGGTGAACTGTACGGCGCGGGATTGGTCCTGGCGCTCCGCCGCCGGGTCCCGGACCTGGAGTGCTTCGGCGTGGGCGGCGAGCAGATGCGTGCCGCCGGCTGCGACACGGTGGTGGATGCCCGCACACTCTCCGTGGTCGGCATCACGGAGGTCGTCTCCCACCTGCCGAGGATCTACCGCGAGTTCCGGCGCCTGGTGCGGGCGGCGGATGAGCGCAAGCCCGATGCCGCCATCGTCATCGACTCCCCTGGCTTCAACTTCCGCGTGGCCCGCGCGATGCACCAGCGCGGCGTGCCGGTCATCTATTACGTTTGCCCGCAGCTGTGGGCGTGGCGCGAGCAGCGCGTCTCGCGCTTCCACAAGTGGATCAAGAAGGCGCTGGTCATCTTTCCCTTCGAGGAAAAGTGGTACCGCGAGCACGGCGTGGACGCCGAGTACGTGGGGCATCCGCTGGCGGATGTCCCGCCACCGTCCCTCTCGCGGGAGGGGTTCGCCGCCAAGTACGGACTGGATCCAGCTAGGCAGTGGGTTGCGCTGCTCCCCGGTAGCCGCAAGAAAGAGATTTCCATGAACCTGCCGGCTCTGCTCGCAGGAGCCGGCCGGGTGCAGGGGAAATACGAGTTCATCCTTCCGGCGGCGTCTACGGTGGAGCGGCCCTGGCTGGAAGACAGAGTTCGCAACTCCGGGTTGAAGCTGAGGGTGGTGGAGGGGGCCTCGTCAGCGCTCGTGCACGCCCGCGCTGCCGTGGTGGCCAGCGGCACGGCGACGGTCGAGGCGGCGCTCATGGGCACGCCCATGGTGGTTGTCTACCGGGTCTCGACACTCACTTGGGCTCTCGGACACCATCTGCTGAAGGTGCCCTATGTGGCCATGCCCAACCTGATCGCGGGGGAGCAGGTGGTGCCGGAGTTGATCCAGTCCGACTTCACGCCGGAGAATGTGGCCGCGCACCTGGAGGAAATCCTGGCCGAAGGCCCCGCCCGTGAGAAAATGATGGGTGCGCTGGCGAAAGTCCGCGAGCGCCTGCGGCCTTCCGGGGAAACCGGCACGGCCGCCGACCGGGCCGCGCAGGCGGTTCTGCGCGCCCTGCAGACGTCGAAGTAGCCGGCTGAGTACATCCTTTGGGCCAGATGGCCCATCTATTGGAAGAGCCCTTCAGAGGAATCACAAGCATGGGAATGTCAAAACTCGCCATGAGGCGGAGACGCACCCTGGGGTGCGTGATTTTTTGTTTGGCCGTGGCGCTCTCGGCGGCGGCGGCGGAGAAACCGCGCATCCGCGTGGACGACTACGCCATCTCGGCCGAGCTGGTGCCGTTGAGCCACAAGCTGCTGGCGCACGCGCGGGTGAAGTTCACCGCGCTGGATGACATCAGCATCGCCACCTTCGAGCTGCACAACGCCCTGCGCGTCACCCGGGTGACGGACGCGAGCGGACGCACCCTGAACGCCGAGCGCGTCACCCAGGATTCGACCGTCCGCGTGGCCCTGCCCGACGGCCTCAGCAAGGGGGCAAGCACCTCCCTCACCTTTGACTACGAAGGCGTGCTGCAGTCCGCCGACGAGAGCCCGGTCGAAGGGCTGAAGCTGGCCTACATCGGCGACGACACCTCCTATCTGCTCTACGCCGGGCGCTGGTTCCCCATGGTGGGATACAACACCAACCGCTTCACCGCTTCCATGGCAATCACCGTGCCCGCGGGGATGACGGTCATCGGCACCGGTCGCACCACCAGCGCCCCCGCGGAGCTGCCCTCGGCACCCGCGCCCGCCGCGACGCCCGGACGTCCGGGACGCGTGGGATTGCGCTCCCCCGCCGCCTCTGCCGCCAGCAGCCAGGGCAAGAACACGCACTACTTCCTGTGGGACAAGCCCAGCTTCCCCGGAACCATCATCGCCGGCCGCTTCGATGAGACCACCGTGACCCAGGGGGGCATGAATGTCCGCGTGTACTTCAAGCCCAGCCACAAGGCCATGGCCAAGCCCTACGGCGAGACGGCGGGCAAGGAGTTCGAATACTTCTCTTCCATCTACGGCCCGGCGGTCTCCTACAACCTCTATGTGGTCGAGCTTCCCGACGACACGGTACCCACGGCATGGGCGCCGGAGATCGCGGGGCTGGCTTCGCGCGGCATCCAGGAAAAGATCAACTACCGGCTGCTGGCCAACGCGGTGGCGCGGCAGTGGTGGGGAGTGCGCGTGAGCCCCGCGCGCCAGGAAGACGCCTGGATCAGCGACGGCTTTGCGCGCTACTCCGAGGCGCGCTACGTGGAGTGGGCCGCCGGGCAGGCCGCCTTCGAAGAAGTGATGAAGGATATCGCCGTGGGCGCGCTCGCCTACGACAACATCCCGCTCGCCGGAGTCGGCCGGCTCAGCGCCTTCTCTCCCGAGTTCCAGTCGCTGGTCACCGACAAAGGCGCGATGATCCTGCACATGCTGCGCTGGATCGTGGGCGACAAGCCCTTCGATCAGATCCTGCGCAACTTCGCCACCCAGTTCAACGAGAAGTCCGCCACCGTGGACGACTTCCGCAAGGTCGCCGAGTTCAGCTACGGGCAGTCGCTCCAGGCCTTCTTCTCGCAGTGGCTCGACTCCACCGGCGCCCCGGAGTTCCACAACAAGTACACCGTCTTCCGCACCGCCAAGGGCTTCCGCGTGGTGGGCGAGGTCTCACAGGACTTGGACCTGTTCCGCATGCCGGTGGAGTTGCGCATCGATACCGATGGCAAGACGGAAACCAAGCGCATCGAAGTGGTGGGCACCAATTCGCCCTACGTGGTCGAGACCTTCGGCAAGCCGCGGCACATCTCGCTCGATCCCGGCAGCCATGTGCTGAAGAATTCCAGCGACTTCAAGGTGCGGGTCTCCATCCTGCGCGGGACGCAACTCGTCGCCCAGGGGGACCTGGCCGAGGCCCTGCGCGAGTACCAGAAGGCGCTGGACATCAACAAGAACAGCTCGCTCGCCCATTACCGCATCGCCGAGGTCTTCTTCCTGCAGCGCAACTACCAGGCCGCCGCCAACGCCTACCGCGAGGCCGCCAACGGCGACAACGAGCCTCGCTGGACCGAGGTGTGGAGCTACATCCAGTTGGGGAAGATCTTCGACCTCACCGGGCAGCGCGAACGCGCCGTCAACGAGTATCGCCGCGCCCTCAATACCAACGACAACACCCAGGGCGCCCTGGAAGAAGCCCGCAAGTACCTGCAAACACCCTACTCGAAGCAGAGTGAGGGCCAGTCGTAGCGGGCGGGAACGGGCAGGACTTC
>DASYVL010000132.1 GCA_035937135.1 Terriglobales bacterium | reverse complement strand
CTCGAGCGACTTCTTCCCCGACGGCCGCTCCGCGCGCGCCCCCGTCCCTGGCACCGTGGCCCGCGGCCAGTTGCGCGAGGACACGGTCTTCTACACCGGCAAGGTCGGCGACCAGTTTGCCGTCCAGTTCCCCATGCCGGTGACGCGCACCCTGCTGGAGCGCGGCCAGGAGCGCTACAACATCTACTGCGCGCCCTGCCACGCGCGCACCGGCAACGGATTCGGAGTGGTGGTGCAGCGCGGCTACCGGCGTCCCGTGTCCTTCCACGACCCGCGGCTGCGGGCGGCGCCTCCCGGCTATTACTTCGACGCCATGACTCGCGGCTTCGGCGCCATGTCTGACTACGCCGCGCAGATCTCCCCGGAAGACCGCTGGGCCATCGCCACCTACATCCGCGCTTTGCAGTTCAGCCAGCACGCCACTCTGGAAGATCTGCCGCCAGTGCAGCGTGAGCAACTGATGAAAGAACCGGCGCCACCGACGCCCCAGCCCGAGCCTGCACCCGAAACCAAGCCGGCCGAAACCGAGAAGAAAGGCCCGCCGCGATGAGCTCGGAGCGCGCCAATCCGGTCATGATCAGCGACTTCGCCGCGCCGCCGATCGTGGAGCAGATCCAGCGACGCTCGCTGATCATCGGCCTGGTGGCCGGAGCCGCTTGCCTCATCGGCGCCTTCATCAATCCCGCGCAGTTCTTCCGCTCCTACCTCGCCGGTTACCTGCTGTGGCTGGGGATTTCTCTGGGTTGCCTCGCTATTCTCATGCTCCAGCACCTCTCCGGCGGCATCTGGGGATTCGTCATCCGCAGGCCGCTGGAGGCGGCGACGCGCGTCTTCCCCCTGCTGGCGCTGCTGTTCGTGCCAGTAGTGATCTCGCTGTTCGTTGACACACCCATGTACTCCTGGGCCGACCCGGCCAAGGTGGCGCACGACTCGCTACTCCAGCACAAGGCTGCGTATTTGAATCAGACCGCCTTCGTCGCCCGCGCCGTTTTCTACTTCGCGCTGTGGTGCGGCGCCGCGCATCTGCTCAGCCGCTGGTCGCTCCAGCAGGACCAAGCTCCCCGCGCCTCCTTGCGCGACCGCATGCAGGGCTTCAGCGCCATTGGGTTGCTGCTCTACGGGCTGACGGTGACTTTTTCCGCCATCGACTGGGTCATGTCCCTCGATCCGCACTGGTACTCCACCATCTACGGCATGCTGTTCATGGCCGGCGGAGCGGTGGCAGCCATGTCGCTGATGATCGCCATGGCTTCGCTGCTTTCGAAGCACCCGCCCATGTCGGACGTCCTCGCGCCCGGGCACTTCCACGATCTGGGAAAACTGCTACTGGCCTTCGTCATGATCTGGGCCTACTTCAGCTTCTCCCAGTTCCTCATCATCTGGTCCGGCAACCTGCCGGAGGAGATTACCTGGTATAAGGTGCGCCTGGCCGGAGGATGGCGGGTGGTGGGACTGGCGCTGCTGCTCTTCCACTTCGTGCTTCCCTTCCTGCTGCTGCTCTCGCGCGACTTGAAGCGGCAGGGCCGCACGCTGGCGCTGGTGGCCGCGGCGGTGCTGGCCATGCGCTACGTGGACCTCTACTGGCTGGTCGCGCCCAGCTTCCCCGAAGCCGCCGGGGGCCTGCGTTTCCACTGGCTGGACCTGGCCGCGCCCGTGGCGGTAGGCGGAGTGTGGATGGCGGAGTTCCTGCGGCAGCTCAAGAGCCGCCCGCTGCTGCCGCTGAACGATCCTTTACTGCCGCAAGTTTTGGAGCATGCTCATGGATCCGAGTGAGCTGAACATCCCCAGCCCGCGTTCACCCGCGCCGCCCAGCGGCGACGAGAACGTGCGCGCCATCCTGCGCTTCGGCTTCTGGATGATTGTGGCCGCCGTGATCATCTATGCGTCGCTGTGGGGGATGTTCCAGTACTTCGACTGGCAGGCGACCGCCTCCGACCCCGTACAAAACCCGCTGCTCGCCGGCGAAAAACCGCCCGCCAACCCGGCGGCGCGATTCCCGCAGCCGCAGTTGCAGTCCAACGCCGCCGCCGACCAGGGGAAGACGCGGGCCCGGGAGGATGAGCTGCTGAACACATACGGCTGGGTGGATCGCCAGGCGGGCGTCGTCCACCTGCCCATTGACCGCGCCATGCAAATGATCGCGGAGCGCGGCGTGCCGGCGTGGCCCGCCCCGCCTCCGCAGCCGGCGCAGACTACGGAGAAAAAGAAGTGACGACCCTGGCAACATTCCCCAGGACCGCGATCCTGCTGCTGGCATCCTTGGCGGCGACGGCGGCGCCCTACGCGCCGGCCCAGCAAAAGCAGTCCGCCGATTCCCCGCCCGCGGATACGCGCCCTCCCCTGATCCAGAAGGCGGGCATCGACCAGCGGCTCAACCAGCCACTCCCGCTCGAGGCCGCATTCCGCGACGAGGACGGGCGCAGCGTCACCCTGGGCCACTACTTCGGCCAGCGCCCGGTGATCCTGGCCCTGGTGTACTACGACTGCCCCATGCTCTGCACCCTGGTGCTCGAAGGGCTGGCCCGCGACCTCAAGCCCCTCAGCTTCGACCCCGGCAAGGAATTCGACGTGGTGGCGGTGAGCTTTGACGCGCGCGAAGGCCCGGCCAAGGCCGCGGCCAAGAAGCAGGCCATCCTGGCGCGCTACGGGCGTCCCGGCAC
>DASYVL010000131.1 GCA_035937135.1 Terriglobales bacterium | reverse complement strand
ATCGCCGAGCCGCTCCAGACCTGGGAGCTGCTGCGCGATTGCCAGAGCGCGGTCTCGACGCCGCTCTTCCGCTGCGTGGACCTGGAGGGCGGAATGGTGGACCGATTGAAGGCGGTCCTCGCACCTGCGCCCGCAGCGGCGACCGTTGCCGCGACCGGCGACCGGAAGTTGTTCCGCCGGCAGGGACGCCTGATCGGAGACGAAGTGCGCGCGCTGGGCTTCAACACCGACTTCGCGCCCGTGCTCGACCTGGGCTTTCTCGCATCTCGCTCGGTGCTGGGGACGCGCACCGCCTCCGATGACCCAAAGAAGGTCACGCTCTACGCGCGCGAGTTCCTCCGTGGACTGCGGGAGGCGCGGGTGCTGGGCTGCGGCAAGCACTTCCCCGGCCTCGGCGAGGCCGCGCTCGACACCCATCACGAGCTGCCCGCGGTCGACAAATCGTGGCCGCGGCTGTGGGCCGAGGACCTCTATCCCTACCGCGCGCTCAAGCGCGAGATGACCTTCGTGATGGTGGCGCATGCGGCCTATCCCGCGGTCACACGCGACCGGACGCCGGCCTCCATCTCGCGCAAGTGGATCGCGGAGATCCTGCGGAAGAAGATCGGCTACAAGGGTCTGGTGGTCTCGGACGACCTGGAGATGGGCGGGGTGCTGGCCGCTACACCCATCGAGCAGGCGGCGGTCGAGACCCTGCGCGCCGGGGCGGACCTGTTTCTCGTCTGCCACAGCGAGGAATTGGTGCGGCGGTCGTATGAGGCTGTGTTGCGCGAGGCGGAGCGGGACCGCAGCTTCGCCAGACGGGTGCAGCAGGCGGCGAGGCGCGTGCTGGCGTTCAAGAAGAGGTCGCGTGAGATGAAGGTGGCTGCGACGGCTCCTTCCAAGAAGAAGGTGGAGCGGCTGCGGAGCGCGATGCTGCGGTTTGCGGACGGGACGCGATGATCGTCGCGGGCGTGATGAGCGGGACCTCGGCGGACGGCATCAACGTGGCCCTGGTGCGGGTTCAGGGGCGCGGCTTTCGCACGCGCTTCCGTGTGCTCGGCCACCGGCAGTATGCCTATCCGGCGGCGGTGCGGCGCGCGGTGCTGGCGGCGATGAACTCGCGCAGCGCGAGGGTCGCCGATCTCGCCCGCTTGAATTTTCTGCTGGGTGAGCTGTATGCCGACGCGGTCCGCAAGACCATGCGGGCTTGCCGGGTGAAGCGGGTGGACCTGGTGGGCTGCCACGGGCAGACGCTCTATCACCAGGGCCGGCCCGCGCCCTACCTGGGGCGCAGGATCGCAGCCACATGGCAGACGGGCGAGGGAGCGGTAGTCGCCGCGTGCGTGGGGGCGCCCGTAGTCTCCGACTTCCGGCCTGCCGATATGGCAGCCGGAGGCCAGGGAGCACCGCTGGTTCCCTTCCTCGACTACCTTGTGTTTCGCCACACAAGCCTCGGACGTATCGTGCAGAACCTGGGCGGCATCGCCAATCTGACTGCCATCCCGGCAAGCGCGAGGCCGGAGCAGGTGCTGGCCTTCGACACTGGGCCCGGCAACATGGTGATTGACGCGGTGATGGAGCGCCTCTACGGGAAAAGTTACGACCGCGACGGACGGGTGGCCGCCCGCGGCAAGGTTTTGGAAGGCGTCCTCGCCAGCGTGTTGCGGGGGCCATTCTTCCGGCAAGCGCCGCCCAAAAGCGCCGGGCGGGAGCAGTTCGGGCGGGAGTTTGTGGCGGAGTTTCTGCGGCGCTGCGGCCGGGCGAAGAAGGAAGACGTGGTGGCCACGGCGACGGCGCTGACCGCGTGCTCCATCGGCGATGCGCTCCGCAGACTCATTTTCACCCCGGAGACACGGCGGCACGGAGGAAAGCGCTTTCGGGAATACATCGTTTCCGGCGGTGGCGCGAAGAATAGAACGCTGATGCGGATGCTAAGCAAGGAAGTATCCGTGCTGGGACTGCGACTGCGGCACCCGGAGGAATTCCGCGTCCCTTCGGAGGCAAAGGAGGCGGTAGCGTTCGCGCTGCTGGCGTATCAGACATGGCAGCGGCAGCCGTCGAACATCCCGTCCGCGACCGGGGCCAGACGGGCGGCAGTGCTGGGCAAGATCAGCTTCTAGCTTCTATCCTCTAGCTTCTAGCTTGCGATCGGGGACCCTTGAGAACATCCGGCAAGACGCGCGTGCTTGGACTGCTGCTCAGCGTCCTTCTCTCTTGTTTCCTTGTCTCCTGCGCCCAGCGGCCCGATCCGCAGACGCTGGTCATGATCATCGAGAGCAGTCCGTCGAACCTCGATCCCCGCATCGGCACGGACGCGCAGTCGGAGCGCATCGATCAACTCTTGTTTGACGGCCTGCTCACGCGCGACGAGCACTTCGAGCTGCGGCCCGGCCTGGCCGAGCGCTGGGAGCTTCCCGACCCGCTGACCTACGTCTTCCACCTGCGGCGCGGCGTGCGCTTCCACGACGGCCGTCCGCTGACCGCCCGCGACGTGAAGTGGACCTTCGATTCCATGATGGATGGCACCATCATCACCGCCAAGGCCAGCACCTTCCGCTTCGTCGGGCGCATAGAAGCGCCGGATGATGCGACCGTCATCTTCCGCATGAAGGAGCCCTACGCCACGCTGCCCTGGAACGTTTCGTCCGGAGCGATCGGCATCGTGCCTTACGGCAGCGGGCGAGACTTCGGGCGCGCGCCCATGGGCTCCGGTCCCTTCCGCTTCGTGCGGCAGCAGACGGACAGCGAGGTGGTGATCGAACGCAACGCCGATTACTGGGGAGAAAAAGCCAAGATCCCGCGGGTGCGCTTCGCGGTGGTGCCGGATGCGACCACGCGGGCGCTGGAGCTGCGCAAGGGCAGCGCCGACGTCGCCATCAACGCCCTGCCCGCGGACACGGTAGCGGAGCTGCGCAGCGAGGGGCGGCTGGCGGTCGAGCAGTCACCGGGGACCATCTACGCCTATCTGGCCTTCAACCTGCGCGATCCGCTGCTCAAGGACGCACGCGTGCGCCGGGCGCTGGCCTACGCCATCGATCGCCGTCCGCTGCTCCAGTATCTGTGGCGGGGCATGGCGCGCCCGGCCGAGAGCGTGCTGCCGCCCGAGCACTGGGCCTTCGCTTCTGACGTCCCGCCGCAGCCGTATGACCCGCAGACCGCGATGCGCTTGCTCTCGGAAGCGGGCTACGCGCCCGGCGCGGACGGCGTCCGCCTGCATCTGACCATGAAGACCTCGACGGAAGAATCCTCGCGTCTGATGGCGGCAGTGCTGCAGCAGCAGCTGCGCCAGGTGGGCATCGCGCTCGAAATCCGCAGCTACGAGTTCGGCACCTTTTATTCGGACGTGGTCCACGGCTCCTTCCAGATGTACTCGCTGCGCTGGATCGGTGGCAACGAGGACCCGGACATCTTCGAGCACGTCTTCCACTCCGCCAGCTTCCCGCCCAAGCGCGCCAACCGCAGCTACTATTCCAACCCGCGGGTGGACGAGCTCATCGACCAGGCCCGGCGCGGAACCGACGAGGCCAAACGCAAGCTGCTCTACGCCGAGGTGCAGCGCATCGTCGCCCAAGACCTGCCCTACATCAACCTGTGGTACATGGACAACGTGCTGGTGCACTCGCGCCGGGTGCGCAACCTGAAGCTCTCGCCCTCGGGTAACTACGACTTCCTGAAGACGGCGGAGCTGGCGCCGTAAACGTTTACTCCGCGGGCGCGCCGCCCGGAGGTTCTGCTTGGCGAGTTCTGCGCCTTACCACAAGGCCGAAAACGGCCAGCAGGATGATCACAGTGACAGTAAGGGTGGGGTGGTGAATGGCGGCCCAAACCAGACCTCTAGCCGGGAGGGAGAGATCAATCCCAATGCCCGCAAACAGATTGGCAAAGAGGGGCACGAGCAATATGAGCGCCAAGAGTCCCAGCAGCGGCAGCAGCAGCAGAACCCCGATGACCTTCCGGACTTTCGACACCGGTTTCCCCGCCATCAAGCTCGCATTCTAACGCCGAGGGTGTCGAGAAGTGACTCGGAATAGTGCGTGGTAGTATCGAGTCGAACCATGCGCATCCTCTTTATTGGCGACATCTTCGGCAGTCCAGGGCGCGGCATCGTGCGCGACCACATGGCTGACATCGTCTCTGGGCAGAAGATCGACCTGGTGATCGCCAACGCCGAGAACGCCGCCGGGGGCTTTGGGGTGACGCCCTCGATTGTCGAGGAGCTGTTGGAGCTGGGCATCGAGGTGCTCACCACCGGCAACCACGTGTGGGACAAGAAGGAGATCATCGACTACATGCGTTCGGCGGATGGCGACGCCAAGAGCGCGGCGCGGCGCCTGCTACGTCCCGCGAACTTTCCCGCCGGGACTCCGGGGGTGGGCGTCTTTGAAGGCACGACGCGCGCCGGCGTGCCCTACGCCGTCCTCAACCTGCAAGGACGCGTCTTCATGGCCGGGAGCGACGACCCCTTCCGCACCGCCGACGCGCTGCTCAAGCAGATCCGGGCCAAGGTGATTTTCGTGGACATGCACGCCGAGGCCACCTCGGAGAAGATGGCCATGGGCTGGTACCTGGACGGCCGGGTGACGGCGGTGGTCGGCACGCACACCCACGTCCCCACCGCCGACGCGCGGCTGCTCTCCTCGGGCACCGCTTACCTCACCGACGTGGGCATGACCGGGCCCTATGACAGCGTGATCGGAGTGAAGAAGGAGTTGATCCTGGAGCGCTTCCTCACCAGCATGCCGGCGCGCTTCGAGGCCGCCAAGGGTGACGTCCGGTTGTGCGCGGCGGTGGTCGAGTGCGACGCCGAGACTGGCCGCGCTTCGAGCATCGAGCGCCTGGAGCGCAGGCAGTAGGAAAGTTCTCGGTTCTCAGTTCTCAGTTCTCAGTGACCCCACGCAGCGAAGAGTACAATTGTGGACCTTCCATGAAGCGAGCGCTGCCCATTCTGATGCTTCTGCTGGCCAGCGCGGCGCTGGCGCAGACAGCGGAGCCTGCTCCGGCCTCGCCTGGATGCGCGAAGCCGGAATCCGGCTGCACGGCGCAGGAGCCCAAGCAAGCGCGGCAGTCGTTCGAGCGCGGCGTGACGCTGGCCCAGGCGGGACGATCGCGGGAGGCGCTGGATGCCTTCGACACCGCAACGCAGCTCGCTCCCAAGAACCTCGAATACCTGACGGCGCGCGAGGCGTTCCGTCAGCAGGTGGTGCTGGGGCACCTGCAACGCGGCAACAACTTCCTGGTGGCCGGCAAATCGGTGGAAGCAATGGCCGAGTTCCGCGGCGCTGCGGAAGTGGATCCCGCGAACGCCTACGCAGGCGACCGCCTGCGGGAGGCAGTGATCGAGCCGGATGCCGATATCTCGCCCACGCTGCGGGTGGTATGGGAGTCAACCGAGATCGAACTGGCGCCGGCCGCCGGGCGCAAGAACTTCCACTATCGCGGCGACACCCGCGGGCTGATCCAGGAGATCACGCGCGCCTTCGGGGTCAAGGCGGTGTTCGACGACTCGATGCCCTCGCGTCCGGTGCGCTTCGACCTGGAAGACGCCGACTTTGTGACCGCCATGCGCATCGCCGCGCAGATGAGCAAGAGCTTTTGGACGCCGCTCTCTTCGACCGAGATGCTGGTGGCCGCGGACAACGCGGAGAACCGCCGCCAGTTCGAGCGCATGTCGCTGCGGACATTCTATCTGGAAGAAGCCGCCTCGGCCAAGGAGTTCACGGAACTGACGGGCCTGCTGCGCACGCTCTTCGATGTGCGCTTCGTGACGGTGCAGCCGGAGGCCCGCTCACTGCAGATCCGCGCGCCCAAGCCGGTGCTGGACGCGGTGACACAATTCCTCGACGGCCTGGCCGCCGGCCGCCCGCAGGTGGAAATGAACGTTGAGGTGCTGGAGGTGGCGCGCACCGCGCGCCACAACATCGGCACCCAGTTGCCGCTGCAGTTCCGGCTGCTCCACCTGCCCTCCGAGGTTCTGGCGCTGGCCTCCAACCCCAGCATCCAGGACCTGATCAACCAGCTCATTCAGTCGGGCGGCATCAACCAGGCAAACGCGCAGGCGGTGGCAGCGCTGCTGGCGCAACTGCAGGCCTCACCCAACTCGCTGCTAGGCCAGCCCATCGCCACTTTCGGCGGTGGCAGGACGCTGTTCGGAGTGGTCATCCCGCCGGCGTCCGCCCAGTTGGAGTTTAACGATTCGCGCGTGAGCATCCTGGAGAACGCCGCCCTGCGGGCCGCGGAGGGCGATGCGGCCACTCTGAAGATTGGGACACGCTTCCCCATCCTGAACGCGACCTTCGCGCCCCTCCTGAACTCGCCTGCGCTTTCGAAGGTGATCGAGAACAACTCTTTCCGCCCGGCCTTCCCCTCCTTCCAGTATCAGGATCTGGGGCTGGTACTGAAGGCGACGCCGCACGTGCACAACGGCGGCTCGGACATCAGCCTGCAGCTCGAGTTGGATGTCAGCGCGCTGGGTTCCCAGAGCCTCAACGGCATCCCGCTGCTCAGCCACCGTCAGTACACGGGATCCCTCACACTGAAGGAGGGCGAGACGGCGGTGGTGGCGGGCGCGGTCTCGCGCTCCGAGCAGCGCATCCTCGCCGGCCTCCCCGGGCTGGGGCAAGTGCCGGTGCTGGGGAAGCTGACCGCCCACCAAGACAGCGAGCACACCGTGGACGAGCTGATCATCGTCATCACACCGCGCCTGGTGCGCCGCGCGGAGCAGAACCTGGCGGGCCGGGAATTCTGGATGCCGCCCACGCGCTAGCGCCTCTTACTTCTCCAAGCGGTTGTACTTCTTCAGCACCTCGCGCAGGCGATCGTGGGGCAGAGCGATGGCGGTGTGGTTGTCCGCCCCGGTCATGGTCTGGGCCGCCACCAGCGCGTTGACCACCGCCTCTTCCGTTGCCTGGACGGTGGCTTCAAAGAGCCCGCCCATCTGGTCGTTGGGAACCATGGAGAGCGAGCGCAGACCGGTGGTCTGCGCCGCGCCCGGGTTGGCGGTGGAGAAGGCGAGGAAGATGTCGCCGGAGCCATTGCCGGAAACGCTGCCGTTGCGGCCCAGCCCGAGCGAGACCCGGCGCGCCAGGCGCTTGAGCTGATGCGGCAGCAGCGGAGCGTCGGTCGCGACCACCACGATGATGGAGCCGTTCTCCTGGCTGTAGACCATGTGGTCGCGGATCTCGCGGCCGACGGGGACGCCGGCGATCCGCAACTGGTCCCGCAGTCCGTAATTGCACTGCACCAGGACGCCCACGGTGTAGCCACCGGCCTTGGCATCGAGCTTGCGCGAGGCGGTCCCGATCCCGCCCTTGAACTCGTGGCACACCATGCCGGTTCCGCCGCCCACGTTGCCCTCGGGAACGCCGCCGGCGCGGGCGCTGTCCAAAGCCTCAAAAACATGTTCAGGTTTCACGTGGAAGCCATTGACGTCATTGAGGTAGCCGTCCCAGGTCTCGGCCACCACTGGGAGCGACCACCAGTACTCGGAGTCTGCCGGCCGGCCGCGTTTCACGCGCCAGGCGACCACGGCGTCGCGCACCACCCCCACGCTGTGGGTGTTGGTGATCATCACCGGACCTTCGAGGAAGCCCGACTCCTCCAGCCAAGTGGTGCCGGTCATCTCCCCGTTGCCGTTCAAGGAGAACCAGGCGGCGAAGACCGGGTCGCTGGAGGCCTTGCCGCGGGGCAGGACGGCGGTCACCCCAGTGCGCACCGGGCCGACGCCCACCTGAAGCTTCCCTTCTCCTGCAATGAGTGTGGTGTGGCCGACCTCGACCCCGACCACGTCGGTGATGGCGTTGAGCGGTCCCGGCGTGCCGTCGAAGGGGACGCCTAAGTCGCGGGCCCGGGGCTTGGCCTGGCCCAGAGCGGTGGCGGCGAGCAACAACAACAGTCCAACGTAAGAGGTCTTGCGGATCATTCTCAACCTCGCGGGTTCTAGCCTTCGGATTTCCTGGCGATGGGAAGGCGGCGGCCCGTGCCGAAGGCCTTCGCCGAAATCTTTAGGCCGGGGGCGGCCTGCTGCCGCTTGTACTCGCTGCGCTCCACCATGCCGATGATGCGGCGCACCAGCTCCCGGTCGAAGCCGCGCGCGGCGGCAATCTCTTCCGCATTCTTGCAGTCCTCGACGTAGTCCTCGAGGATCACGTCCAGCACCTCATAGGTCGGCAAGGTGTCGCTGTCGAGCTGGTTAGGGCGGAGTTCGGCCGAGGGCGGCTTGTCGAGCGTGGCCTGGGGGATGACGGGGCGGCGCGCGTTCACGTACCGCGCCAGGCGATAGACCAGCGTCTTGGGCACGTCGGAGATTACGCCCAGGCCGCCGGCCATGTCGCCGTAGAGAGTGCAATAGCCCACCGCCAGCTCGCTCTTGTTCCCGGTGGCCAGCACAAGCGCTCCGAACTTGTTGGAGAGCGCCATGAGCAGGTCGCCGCGGATGCGGGCCTGAATGTTTTCCTCGGTGGCATCCTCAGGGCGGCCGGCGAAAACATTCTTCAGTCCGGCGCGGAAAGATTCGAAGATGGGCGTGATGGGCAGTTCCTCGAAGCGCAGGCCGAGGTTCGCGGCCAGCGCGCGCGCGTCCTCCAGGCTGCCGGGAGAGGAATAGGGCCCGGGCAGGCCGACTCCGGTGACGTTCGCGGCGCCCAGGGCGTCGGCGGCGGTGACGGCGGTGAGGGCAGAGTCGATGCCGCCGCTCAGCCCCACGATCACGCGCTCGAAGCCGCACTTGCGCACGTAATCGCGCGTTCCCAGGACCAGCGCGGCGTAGGCGCTGGCCTCCGCGCCCTCGATCTGCGCGCGCACCTCGCCGGTGAGGGCATCCGAATCGAAGAAGACCAGGTCTTCTTCGAAGGAGGCGGCCTGGGCGACCAGCCGCCCGTCCGCCGCCAGCACGAAGCTGGAGCCGTCGAAGATCAGGCTGTCGTTCCCGCCCACCTGGTTCACCATGACCACGGGAGCCTTGTACTGGCGGGCGATGGCTTCCAGCATCTTGCGGCGCAGCTCGCGCTTGCCCAGATTGAAGGGGGAGGCGGAGATGTTCACGATGAAGTTGCCGCCGGCGCGCATCAGCTCCTCCACCGGGTCGCGGCCGTAGAGCCGCTTGTGCCAGAAGTGCTTGTCGTTCCAGGCGTCCTCGCAGATGGTGAGGGCCATCTGCTTGCCGCAGAAGGCGAACAACTCCTGCTGGGCGGCGGGAGCGAAGTGGCGGAGCTCGTCGAAGACGTCATAGGTGGGCAGCAGCATCTTCGACTGCAGGAACTCGAGCTTGCCGTCGCGCAGGAGTGCCGCCGAGTTCATCACCGATTTTCCGGTCTCGGCCTTGGCCGGGGTGACCAAGCCGCAGATCACCGCGATGCCGCGGGTGGAGGCGGCGACGGAATCGAGCGTCTCCTGGTTGCGGGCGACGAAAGCGGGACGCTCCACCAGATCGCGCGGCGGATAGCCACAGAGGGAGAGTTCAGGGAAGATGACCAGTCCTGCGCCGGCGGCCATGGCGCGCCGGGAGAAGTCGGTGATCTTGGCGGCGTTCCCGGCGAAATCCCCGACGGTGGGGTTGATCTGGCCGAGGGCAATCTTCACCCTTTAAGCTTACCGCTTTCCGGGGCGGAGGTCAGCTTCCGGCCGGAACGCTGGAGGCGAAAGCCTGGAGTGGGGGCGGAGGCGGAGGCGCCTGTGTGGGTTGGGGATCGGGCGAGCCCGGCACGGTGGCGTCCGGACGGTTGCTGACCGGGACCCCGGGCGACGAAGGCTTGTCCTCGCCAGGACGCGTCAGGGTGGGCGCCGCCGGAGGTTTCTGGCCTTGGGCGCCTTCGGCCGTCTCCGCCGGAGTCCGGTGGGGGACGATGCCCTCGAGCGAGACTTCCCGCTCGGTGCGCACGATCTTCTCACCCGTCATCTTCATAATCTCCACGCGCACCACCTCGTCGCCCATGAAGCGGATGAACTCCACGTCCTGAGGCGGATCGCCGTAGATCCACTCCTCGTAGTCCTGCGTGCCTTCGCGCTCGCGGATCTTTTTTGGCGGGCGCCCCTTGGCCATCAGCGCCATCTCCCGGTTCATGCCCACCAGAACCTCGTGGTTCTTGATGGCCTCGCGCACCTTAGGGGGGAGCGAATCGGTGTAGGCCTGCGCGACGGAGTGGGCGCTGAAGTCGAAGACGGGCGCCAGCAATTCCTTCAAGTGCTCCACGGTCATCTCGGGGACGTAGCCCTCGAAGACCAGCGCCACCATTGAGCCGTGGGGGTTCACGGGAGAGCCTGTGTCCTGATCGAGCGGCGCGGAACCGCCCATGCCTTCGACCTGGATGTGCTGCCACCACTTCTTCTTCTTGCGCGGGCCGCCGTTAATCTCGAAGACGATGCGGTCGTCCTTCACGTCCACGCCGGTGATCAGCACCCGGTCGCCGGGGCGCGCCGCGGCGCCGTGCTGCGAGACCAGGCCCCAGAGCTCGGGGCCGTCGGGCGTGACCTTGCCGTTGGACTGCAGGGTGAGTCCTTTGATCCCCATGGGAAACGGCCGGCGGGCATACACCCGTTCGGCTTCAAGCGTGCGAATCACGGCAAAGCGCGTGTTCGGGCTCATGTGCTGGGAGGAGGACTGGGAGGCGGATTTGTTGTCCGCCACGGCCAGGCAGGCAAGGAACAGGAACGCGGCGGCGAGCACGGAAGTGCGGAAAGCAGTCATCAGGGGCCCGGCCAAAACTGCTGAGGCTTGAGACTAATGATTCGCCTATTCCGGCGCTTTTGCAAGCTGCGGAGGCGGCGCCGGCGGGGAAGGAGTCATGCGTAGCAACACGAAGAATGCCAGCAGGATGACCACGCTGCCGGTCAGGCTGGCCTCGATGCCGTAGCCTCCTCCGGTCAGCCACGCCGGGCCCTCGGCGGTTCCCTGCACCGCCACTGCAAATTCGTTGATGCCGCTGACGGGAAGTCCGAAGCCCATCCCTAGAGTGAGGTTCCATCCGAAGTGAATGCCCCAGGGCATCCACAGAGAGCGGGTGCGCAGGTAGGCGACAGCCAAAACCGCTCCGATCCCGATGGTGTTCAGGAGTCCCCAGATCGAGGCGTGGGGGTTGCCAAGATGGATGGCGCCGAACAGGACCGAGAGCACGACGATGCCGCCAACCGCGCCGATGCCTTCCACCAGCCGCTGGAAGGGGTAACCGCGGAAGGCGACCTCCTCGGCCATGGCAGCGACGGCGGTGATATAGACGACGGCGAGAATGGCCAGGAGGACGCGGGGCCCGCCGATCCAGTGGAACTCCACCCGTCCGGCGAGCGCCATCGCAGCCACCGAGCCCGCCACCATGCCCGCGCCCAGCGCCGTTCCCACCAGGCTGTCGCGGCGGGCGGCGCGATCGAGCCTCAGCCCCATCGCTCCCAGGATGTATCCGCGTTCGCGGTCGAGAAGATAGAGCAGCGCCGCGAAGCCGCTCAGCAGGGAAAGTAGGAAGGCAGTGCGGAACAGGAATTCGCCCCCGTAACCGTGGCCTCGCGGAACCAGGTGGGCCGGGACGCCAGAGAGCACCGCCGCGAAAACGATGACCGCGAGCGAAACTCCGAAGCGCCAGGAGGGCCGCAGGCGGCGGTCGGAGGCGAGAAAGAGCTGGACGACCGGGTTCACCGCCGCTCCCCGGCCTTGGGCGAGGAAACGGTGAGGCCGCGGCGAGCGACGCGAAACTCGAGCAGCTGCGCGCCGTTCCGCTCCAGCACGGAGGCCACGCGCTCGCGGGCCTCGGGCTCGACCAGAAAAATGACGCAGCCGCCGCCGCCGGCGCCGCAGACCTTCGAGGCGCACGCGCCGTTCTTGGCGGCAGCCGCTGCCAGCTTTTCGATGAGCGGAGTGGTGATGCCCGGAGCGTTGGTCTTGCGCAGACGCCACTCCTCATGCAGCAGGCGCCCGACCTCGTCCCAGGCGGCGGCTGCGAGCGCCTTCCGCATGGCGCGGGCGATGCGCCCGATCTCCTCGAAGTTGCGGTAGACGCGCGGGTCGCCGTTGATGTGCGCCTGGAAGACCTCCCAGTTGTTGATGCCAGACGGGCGCGGCACGCCGGTGTAGGCCACGAGGAAGCGCCGCTCCATCTCCTCCGGCTCGACCGCCAGGGTCTCGTGGCGAATGCCTTCAGGAGAAAGATGGATGGCGCTGACCCCGCCGTAGAGCGCCGGGTAGTAATCCTGGCAGCCGGTGGGCACGCGGATGAGCTGCGCCTCGACGTTCTGCGCGATCTCACGAATCTTCTCGCGCGAGAGCTTGCGCCCGGTGAAGCGGGCGAGCGCCGCCGTGGTGGCGATCATCAGCGCCGAGGAACCGGAGATGCCCGCTCCGGCGGGCGACTCGGAATGCGTCTCCAGCGAAAGCCCGCTCGCCGGCGCGAAGAAGCGCACCAGATGCGCAGCCAGCGGGTGGCGATACTGCCGGGCGCGGGAGAACTGCTCCCAATCGGCGAAGCGCTCTTCCTTGTTGGTGTCCGCCGACTTCAGGTGGATCTGGCGGCCGGGCAGCGGCGCGATGCGGCAGCGGGTCAGAATGTCGAGCGCCACGTTCACCGTGACCGCGCCGGGATGGAAGAGATAGAGCGGCCAGATGTCGAGCGTGCCTCCGGCCAGGTCGGCGCGGCAGGGAGCGGTAGCCGTGACGGAAGCGTGCTG
This sequence comes from Terriglobales bacterium, assembly GCA_035937135.1. Classification (NCBI taxonomy): domain Bacteria; kingdom Pseudomonadati; phylum Acidobacteriota; class Terriglobia; order Terriglobales; species Terriglobales bacterium. Next base: position 3,478 of record DASYVL010000131.1, on the reverse strand, counting down.
CTGGCGGTGGGATGACTTGGGCAAGGCGGGGTTATTGTAAAGGCAGAAGGGCGGAATGCTGACTGGGCTGATTCCTTATCCCAGATTCAACGCGCGCTTGAAGCTGCCGCGCTCGCTCTGGATCTTCTGTTGCAGCAGGGTGATGGCGTAGATGAGCTGCTCCGGGCGCGGCGGGCAACCGGGAACGTAAACATCCACGGGGATGACCTGGTTCACGCCCTGCACCAGGGCGTAGTTGTTGAAGACGCCGCCCGAAGTCGCGCAGGCGCCCATGGAGATGACCCACTTGGGCTCCGGCATCTGCTCCCACAGGCGGCGGATGACCGGCGCCATCTTATGCGAGACGCGCCCGGCGATGATCATGAGGTCAGCCTGGCGGGGCGAGGGGCGGAAGACTTCGGCGCCAAAGCGCGCAATGTCGAAGCGCGCGGCGCCCATGGACATCATCTCGATGGCGCAGCAGGCCAGTCCGAAGCTCAGCGGCCAGATGGAGTTCTTGCGCGCCCAGTTGATGGCGTTGTCCAGCGTGGTCAGGACGATGCCCTCGGGCGCCTGCTCGCCGAAGCTCAGGCCGCGCACGGGAGCCGGGCTGGGGTTCACGTCCATGCTCTGATTCTATCGCTGTGCGGCGACAGCCGCCAGAGGCGTCTTACGGATTCAAAATCACCTTGCCGAACTGCTCGCTCTTTTCCAGGCGCTCGTGGGCGGCGCGGGCCTCGCGCAGCGGGAAGCTCTTGTCCACCACCGGCTTCAGGCGTCCGCTGAAGACGTGCGCCAGCACCGCGTGCAGGTCGCCAATGGTCCCCATGTAGGAACCCAGGAAGGAAAGCTGGCGGGAGAAGAGGAAGCGCAGGTCGAACTTGGCCTCGGGACCGCTGGTGGCGCCGCAGGTCACGAGCTTCCCGCCGGGCTTGAGCGAGCGCAGGCTCTCCTCCCATGTGGCCGCGCCCACGTGCTCGAAGACGATATCCACGCCCGCCTTGGCGGTGATCTTCTTCACTTCTTCGGAGATCTTCTGCTGGTAGTGGTCGATGGTGTAGTCGGCGCCCAGTTCGCGGGCGCGGTCGAGCTTCACCGGGCTGCCGGCGGTGGCGATCACGCGCGCGCCGAAAAGTTTGGCGATCTGGATGGCGGCCGAGCCCACCCCCGAACTCGCGCCCAGAACCAGCACCACCTCGCCGGGCTTGATCCCGCAGAGGGTCACCAGCATGTGCCAGGCGGTGAGGAAGACCAGAGGCACGGCCGCGGCTTCGTCGTAGGTGAGCTCCTTGGGGATGGGGATGACGTTGACCGCGGGCACAGCGATGAACTGGCAGTTTCCGCCGTCGTTCAGGTAGCCGAGGACGGTGAACTCCGCGCACAGGCTCTGGCGTCCGGCCGTGCACTGGGCGCAGCGGTTGCAGAAGGTCATGGGCGCCAGCAGCACGCGCTGGCCCTTGGACAAGCCTGTCACGTACTCGCCCACTTCGGCGACGTCGCCCGAGACGTCGGCACCGCTGATGTGAGGCAGCTTCACCCCCGGCAATCCCTTGCGGCACCACAGGTCGAGATGGTTCAGGGCGCAGGCCTTCACCTCGATCAGTACCTGGTCCTTGCGCAGGGTGGGCTCGGGAACGTCCTCGAACCTGAGGACCTCAGGCCCGCCAAACTCGTGATAACGGATGGCTTTCATCAATCGCTAATCTAGCACGGGGGAGCGCGCTACAATAAGGCACGCATGGACATCTACGAAGAGATCGTGCGGCTGCGGCACGAGGGGCGCAAGGGGGCGGTGGCCACCATCGTGAACGTGCGCGGCTCCATTCCGTCGTTCGAGACCGCCAAGATGCTGGTGCGCGACGACGGCTCCATCGCCGGCACCATCGGCGGCGGCTGCGTGGAGGCCGAGGTGTGGCAGGCGGCCAAGGAAGTCATGGAATCGGAGAAGCCGCGCTCCCTCACCTTCAATCTGAACAGCGATCCCAAGTACGACTCCGGGCTGGTGTGCGGCGGGACGCTCGAAGTCTTCCTCGAACCCATCCTGCCCGCGGCCACGCTCTACCTGTTCGGCGCCGGGCACGTCTCGGTGAGCGTCTACAAGGTGGCGCGCATGGCGGGATTCGACGTTGTGGTGGTGGACGACCGCGAGCGCTATGCCAACCGCGAGCGCTTCCCCGAGGCTCGCGACATCTACGCCGACGACTTCGAGCAATCGCTGGCCCAGCTTTCTCCCAACGAGAACTCTTTCCTGGTGATCGTCACCCGCGGACACCGCGACGATATGCGCGTACTGAAGTGGGCGGTCGAGACTCGGGCTCGCTACATCGGAATGATCGGCTCGCGGCGCAAGGTTCTCACCACCTACAAGGAGCTGGAGCGGCTGGGCGTGCCGCGCGAGAAGTTCGAAGACCCGCGCTTGCACGCCCCTGTCGGCCTGGACCTGGGCGCGCTCACGCCGGAAGAGATCGCCGTGGCCATCGTGGCGGAGATGATCGCCGTGCGCCGGCACAGCCCCGCGGCGCTCGCTCAGATGAACTACAGCCAGGAGGCGGCGCGGCGCGCCGCGGACGCTCTCAGCCCCGAAGATCCGGCCGAAGTTCGGGCGCAGGCGGAAGAGGAGTCGGAAGGCTGATATGGGACGCGCGCCGAGCTTCGTGGGAGTCATCCTGGCCGCGGGGGAATCCTCGCGCATGGGGCGCGATAAGGCGCTGCTCGACTGGCGCGGCCGCTCCTTCCTCGAAGCCACCCTCGAGCTGCTGGCGCCGCACACTCAGCTCTCCATCGTGGTGGCGGGAAAGAACGCCGAGGCGCTCGCGCCCATCGTTTATGCCAAGGCCGGCTTCCTGATCGTGAACCCGCAGCCGGAACTGGGACAGTTCAGTTCGCTGCAAGTGGGCCTGCAGGAAGTGCTGAACCGCGGCCGCGACGCCGCCGTGGTCGCCCTGGTGGACCGGCCGCCCTGCGAACCTGCAACCGTCGAACTGCTGCTGGGGAAATTCTCCGAAGCGTATGTGAAGGGCCACTGGGCGGTGGTGCCTGAGTATGGCGGCAAGCATGGGCATCCCTTTGTGGTGGGGCGGGAGATGATGGAGGCCTTCCTCAGAGCGCCCGCCACCTCGAGCGCGCGCGAGATCGAGCACTCCCTGGTGGACCGCATTCTTTATCTCTCGGTTGCGGACCCGCTGGTCGCCGTGAACGTGGACACCCCGGAAGATTACCAGCGGCTGACCACGGCCTGAGCATCCGGGCTTAGTTCCCTTTCAACTGATTCAAAGCAGCGGCCAGCGCGTCCATGGCCAGATGGCTGGCGTGCTGCGACTCCGGCGCCAGGCCGCCCACGGCCGCTACCAAGTCCTCGCGGCGGAGGGCGCGCGCCTCGGCCACGGACTTTCCCTGGAGCAGCTCGGTGAGCGCAGAGCCGCAGGCGATGGAGGGGACGCAACCTTTGGTCAGAAACCGGGCTTGGGCAATGCGGCCGCCGTCGAGCTTCAGGCTCAGG
>DASYVL010000130.1 GCA_035937135.1 Terriglobales bacterium | reverse complement strand
GCGCCCTGGCGGATGATGTTCATGGCCATGGCGATCATGCTGCCGACGTCGCCCGCGTTGGCGGGCAGGATCAGGGTCGTGCCGGCCTTGGCCAGGTCGCCGAAGCGGGCGATGTACTGCTCGGCCACGCGCAGTTGCACCGCCTGGTAGCCGCCCTGGGCCTGGATGGACTCGGCCACCTTGCGGATGCCCTCGGCGGTGGCGGTGGCCACGGCCAGGATGGCCGCCGCCTGGCCGTCGGCCTCGTTCACCTGCTGCTGGCGCCGGGCCTCCGACGCCTTGATCACCTGCTGCTTGTCGCCCTCGGCCTTGTTGATGACGGCGTCGCGCGCGCCCTCGGAAGTGAGCACGGTGGCCCGCTTCTCGCGCTCGGCGCGCATCTGTTTCTCCATGGCCGCCAGCACTTCCTTGGGCGGAGTGATGTTCTTGATCTCGTAGCGCAGCACCTTGATGCCCCAGGGCTCGCTGGCCTTGTCCAGCTCGGTCACCACCATGGTGTTGATGTGGGTGCGCTCCTCGAAGGTGCGGTCGAGATCGATCTTGCCCACCTCGCTGCGCAGCGCCGTCTGCGAGAGCTGGAGGATGGCGTATTCGTAGTTGGAGACGCCGTAGCTGGCCCGCTGCGGATCCAGCACCCGCAGGTAGATGATGCCGTCCACCGCCACCTGCACGTTGTCCTTGGTGATGCAGACCTGCTCCGGGATCTCCAGCGGGCGCTCCTTGAGTGAGTGCCGGTACTTGATGCGGTCCACGAAGGGCGTCAGGAAGTGCAGCCCGGCGCCGAAGACTTCGTAGAAGTTTCCCAGCCGCTCCACCACGAAGGCGCTCTGCTGCGGCACCACCACCACCGCCTTGAAGATCAGCACCAGCACCATGAACGCCAAGAAAACGAATACGACTGTGCTCATAAATCCTCCTGCGGCGCCCGCTGCGGCGGGCTGCCTACTCTCCACGCACCAAAAGCGTGATGCCTTCCACCTTTTCGACCTTGCAGCCCTGGCCGGACTTCACCGGCGAATCGCCCAGGTTGCGCGCCTGCCAAGTGGAGCCGCGCATCTCCACCTTCCCGATGGCGCCGGCGGCGATCTCTTCCGTGGCCACGGCGCGCTCGCCCAGCATGGTGTCCTGGTCCTTGCGCACGTTGATCTTCAGCCGGTGCTGCAGCGGCTTGCGCAACAGCGCCATGGAGCCCAGCGAGACCACCGAGAAGGCCAGCCACTGCATCCAGGCTGCCTCGATCACGTGGAAGCGCACCAGCCCCCCCACCACGATCCCGCCCACGCCGAAGAAGATCAGGAAGAGCCCGGCGCTGACCATCTCCGCCGCCAGCAGCACGAACCCCAGGATCACCCATATCCACCAATCCATGTTCGCCTCTCCCCCGCTCTCCGGGCGGCGCAATCCTACCACCAAGGCCACCGGAAAGGACGCGAATCCACGCCCATCCGCGGTAAGCTTCTGCATGCCCAAAGTCACGCTTTCCGAGAAGTTCGCGCAGTTCACCGAGCACTGGTCGCCCAAGATCGTGGGCGAGGTCAACGACTCCTACGTCAAGCTGGTGAAGTTCCAGGGCGAGTTCGTCTGGCACCACCACCAGCACGAGGACGAGCTCTTCCTGGTGGTCGAAGGCGGCTTCACCATGCGCCTGCGCGTCGGCGACGTGGAGCTGAAGGCGGGCGACTTCTACATCGTGCCGCGCGGCGTGGAGCACTGTCCCGTGGCCCGGGAGGAGGCGCACGTGCTGCTGCTCGAGCCCAAGACCACGCTCAACACCGGCAACGTGCAGAACGAGCGCACCGTCCCTGTGCTCGACCGCCTGTAGAGACGCGGCATGCTGCGGCTCTACCCAGGGGTTTGACCGTTTTCCGCCGCGCACGCTAAAATAACTGGGTTTGCCTGTAGCACCCAATCTCTACAGTCAAAGCGGTTTCGGCCAATCTAGGAGGCATTGTTATGTACGCGGTCATCCGCGCCGGGGGGAAGCAGTACCGGGTCGCCCCTGGAGACGTAATCCGTATCGAGAAGACGGAGGCGGAGAAGTCCGGCCATCTGGAGTTCACGGATGTGCTGGCGGTCTCTGCCGAGGCGGGCCAGATCGGGCGGCCGCAGGGCGAGGGCGCGCGCGTGCTGGGGCACATCGTGGAGCAGGGCCGCGCCGACAAGATCCTGGTCTTCCACTACAAGCGCAAGAAACAGTACAAGAAGCTCGCCGGACACCGCCAGCCGTTCACCGCGGTGCGCATCACCGAGATCGCCTTCGACGGGCACACGTTCACCGCGCCCGAGCTGCCCGCAAAGAAGGAAAAGAAGGCCCGCCCGGCCGTGCACGCCGAGCCCAAGGCCCACAAGCCCGAGCACAAGGCGGAGCATAAGCCCGAGCACAAGGCGCACGAGAAGAAGGCCGCTCCCCACAAGGGTGAGCAGAAGGCGGCGAAGCCGGCCAAGCACTCGGACAAGAAATCGGATTCGAAGCATAAGAAGAAGTGACGGCGATTTCGCGGGCGTCTGAGCCCGCGGCCGTCATCCTGAGCGAAGCGAAGGATCTCGAGGTAGGAAATGGCACATAAAAAAGGTCTAGGCAGCTCCCGAAACGGTCGCGACTCCAACGCGCAGCGGCTGGGAATCAAGGCTTTCGGCGGACAACTGATCTCCGGCGGCACCATCATCGTGCGGCAGCGCGGTACGCGTCTGAAGCCCGGGCTGAACGTCGGCCGCGGCAAGGACGACACCCTGTTCGCCAAGGTCACCGGCATCCTCAAGTTCGTGGACCGGGGCTCGATGGGAAAGTTCGTCACCGTCGCTCCGGTTCCCGAACCCGCCAAGGCGTAACTCCGCCACAGGGAAACAGAGGAAGACGGCCTCGCCTATGCGCGCGAGGCTTTCATTTTTCCGGAAGAGGCAGGGGCCTACGCGGGAACGGAATTGCCAGACAAGGCTCCTTCTCGGCTGTGGGCGTTAGCAGGCCGATTTGCAGATCAGGCACCGCGCTGTTGGCATGGTCAATCACCGTCAGCACTTCTTGCGCGTCTAGTTGAGGGTCAGCTTTCACCCACAGGACGCGCTCGGTCCGACTGCGGTAGATTTGCTGCAGTTCGCTGGGAAACGCGTTGGTGGCGATTGTCTGCTGGTTAATTTGAATGGACCCCTGCTTCGAAAGAAGAACCAGGGTGCCCCGCCAGTCGCCGCATGCCCCCGGTTTCATGTGTAGAGGAACCGCGATTGCGTATCCTTGGCTCGGAAACTGCTTCCGGGTGATGGCTCTGATTGCGAGCAGGGATGCGACTACAGTGAGAACGAGCGTCAGATAGAGCCTGCGCTTCATTAGCTTAGACCCCGGGGACTTGGATGACGTTCCTATGAGTTGGCCCGGATACGTATATTGTGACTCCTAAATGTTCATAGACGAAGCCAAAATCCGCGTGAAAGCCGGCGACGGCGGCAACGGCTGCATGGCCTTTCGCCGGGAGAAGTTCGTCCCCCGCGGCGGGCCCTCGGGCGGCGACGGCGGCAAGGGCGGTGACGTGGTGATGGAGTCGAGCGAGCGCCACAACACGCTGGTCCACTTCCGCTTCAATCCCGAGTACAAGGGGGAGCGCGGCCGCCACGGCGAGGGCTCCAACAAGACCGGACACGACGGCGCCGAAGTCGTCCTCAAGGTCCCGGTGGGCACCATCGTCTACGACGAAGAGACGGGCGAGCGGGTACACGATTTCTCTCGCCCCGATGAGCGTCTGGTGATCGCCCGCGCCGGGCGCGGCGGACGCGGCAACGCGCGCTTCGCCACCTCCACCCATCAGGCTCCGCGCGAGCACGAACTGGGACACCACGGCGAGGAGCGCCACTTCCGCCTGGAGCTGAAGCTGCTGGCCGACGTCGGCCTGGTCGGGTATCCCAACGCGGGCAAATCCACGCTCATCTCGCGCATCTCCGCCGCGCGCCCCAAGATCGCCGACTACCCGTTCACCACGCTCCAGCCCAACCTGGGCGTCGTGGACCTGGGCGATGAAACCCATCCCCTGAGCTTCGTGGTCGCCGACATTCCTGGGCTGATCGAGGGCGCGCACCTGGGCGCCGGGCTGGGCACGCAGTTCCTGCGGCACATCGAGCGCACGCGCCTGCTGGTGCATCTGGTGGACATCTCCGACGCGAGCGGCCGCCCCGACCCGGTGGCGGATTTCGGGGTCATCGTGGAAGAGCTGGCGAGCTTCGGCGCCGGCCTGGAGAAAAAGCCCATGCTGGTGGCGGCGACGAAGATCGACGTCGCCAACAAGGACAAGCTGGCCAAGCTCAAGCGCCACTGCAAGAAGCTCAAGCTCGCGCTCTTCCCCATCTCCGCGGTTTCGGGCGAAGGCATCGACAAGCTGCAGTACGCCGTGGGCGAGCAGGTAGAAAAGCTGCGACGTCGGGAGCAGAAAGCAGCCGCCGAACACGCTACACTCTAGCCATGCCCCGCATCGCCGTGGTCGGCGACTACACACCCGAGTTCGAAGCGACGAAGTAACAAGGATTTTTCCGTGTCTCCGTGCCTCCGTGGTAAAAAAGGGACTCGCGATGATTCGCGTTCATCCGTGGCCAGAATAGGCATCTTCGGCGGCACCTTCGATCCCGTGCATCGCGGACATCTGGCGGTGGCCCGCGCCGTCCTGCGCCGCCTGAAGTTGGACAAGCTCACCTTCGTCCCTGCCGGCGTACCGCCGCACAAGCAGCACAAGCCGCGCGCCTCCTTCCGCCATCGCTTCGCCATGCTCAAGCTGGCCACGGCGGGCCAGCCGAAGTTCGCGGTCTCGCGCCTGGAGGCCTCGGGCGTCCACTACAGCATTGACACAGTGCGGCGGATCAAGCGCTCGCTAAAGAAGGGCGATCGGTTGTTCTTTCTCATCGGCATCGACGCCTTCTGCGATATCGCAACCTGGCACCAGGCGGAGGCGCTGGTGCGCGAGTGCGAGTTCGTGGTGGCGGTGCGGCCCGGATACTCAATCCAGGATGTGACGCTCGTCCTGCCTCCCAGCCTGCGCCGAAGCGCGGGCTCCTCACCTCGCCGGAGCCGCGCCGGGATCAAGGTGGATGGGGTGATGATCCATCTGCTCCGCGGCGTGCGCGCCCCGGTCTCCGCCACGCGAGTGCGCGCCGCAGCGCGCCGCGGCCGGCCGCTGACCAAGCTCGTTTCAGCGCCAGTGGCGAAGTACATCCGGAAGAAGCGCCTGTACCAAGGCTCTTGAAAATACATCCCGAACGGCTCACGGAGTGAGCCTGAGGGAGCCCTACTTGATTGCGACTGCGGAGGAGGGAGTAGGGTTCCCTCGCTTCGCTCGGGACGTAAGACAGCAGGATCCCGTGAATCGGTAGCCGATCTTCCCGCTCACGCTATACTGAACAGGCCAATCCCACCACCGAATGAGCGCTGCCCAGGTCCGCCGCCAAGTCGCCCAAGCCCTCGCCGCCTGCGAATCCAAGAAAGCCTTCGACTTCACGCTGCTGAAACTCGACGCCGCCTCCTCCGGCTTCACCGACTACTTCCTGGTGTGCTCGGGCACCAACCCGCGGCAGATCCAGGCCATCTGCGACGAGGTCGAGCACCAGCTGGAGCGCGCTGGAATGCGTCCCGCACACATCGAGGGCTACCGGCAGGCGGAGTGGGTGCTGCTCGACTACGTGGACTTCGTGGTGCACATCTTCAGCGAGCGCGCCCGCCGCTACTACGACCTGGAGCGGCTGTGGAAGTCGGCCGAGCGCCTGGAGCCGGCGTCCTTGCAACCCAAGCCCAAGCCCAAGCCGAAGCCGAAGCCGAAACGTCCGGCCCGGGCCGCGGCCTCGCGCCGCAAGCCCGCGCGCCGGCGCTAGAATCAGCCATGCCTGGCAAGAGTCATGCGGAGCAGCCGCCCTCGGCTGTGCGGGCCTGGATCGCCGCCGATCCCAAGTCCCTCCACCTGCTGGAGCAGGCGCGCAAGATCGCCGCCGGGACTTCCACCGTCCTCATCTCGGGCGAAAGCGGAGTAGGCAAAGACCTGCTGGCCTCGCTGCTGCACTACCTGGGCCCGCACGCCGGCGAGCCGCTGGTGAAGATCGACTGCGCCAGCCTGCCGCACGAGCTGGTGGAGAGCGAACTCTTCGGCTACGACAAGGGCGCCTTCACCGGGGCCACCGAGACCAAGCGCGGGCGGCTGGAGCTGGCGGGCGCGGGCACCATCGTGCTCGACGAGGTGGCGGCGCTGCCGCTCGCCGTCCAGGCCAAGCTGCTGCGCGCGATTGAAGAGAAAAGCTTCCACCGCCTGGGCGGGACCCGGACGATCGAGGTCGCGGCGCGCATCGTCGCTCTCACCAACGCCGACCTGGAGCAGGCCGTGGCCCGCGGTGCCTTCCGCGAGGACCTCTACTACCGGCTGAACGTGCTGCCGCTCTCCGTTCCCGCGCTGCGCGAGCGCCCGGCGGACATCCGCCCGCTGGCCCGCCGCCTGCTCTCCCAACTCGTCGAGGGCCATCGCGGCCCCGCGCGCTCGCTCGCAGCCGACGCCCTGGCCGCGCTCGAGCGCTACGCCTTCCCTGGCAACGTGCGCGAACTGCGGAACATTTTGGAGCGCGCACTGGTCGCGTCTTCGGCGCCGGAGATTTCGCTCGACGCCCTCCCTGCGCACGTCCGCGAGGCCGCCCACGGCCGCGACCGTCACAAGATGACGCTCGAAGAGATGGAGCGCGCCTATATCGCCGAGATCCTGGACTACACTCGCGGAAAGAAGTCCAAGGCCGCCGCCATCCTCGGCATCAGTAGGAAGACGCTGCTGGAGAAGCGGAAGCGCTATGGGCTGGACTAAGCGCTGTCATCCTGAGCGGAGCGCGAACGCAGTGAAGCGCGAAGTCGAAGGACCCCTACTCCCTAGGTTGGGCGCATGATACCCCGACCTGCTAAGTTAGTCGGGTGAAATTACGCATCGTCTGGGTCGGCAAGACCAAAGAAGCGTCCATCCGCGCGCTGACCGAGGAGTACCTCAAGCGCCTCGGTCGCTACGTGCCCACCGACTCGCAGGAGCTGGCCAGCGAGGAGGCCTTGCTGAAATCCGCCGAGCGCGCCTCCGGGCGCACGCGGCCCACGCTCGTCCTGCTCGACCAGCGCGGCCGCCAGTTCACCTCCGAGCAGTTCGCCGAGCTCTTGCGCGACCAGCAGGACCGCGGCTCGCAGCTGCTGCTGTTCGCCATCGGCCCCGCCGACGGCTTCACCGACCAGGGCCGCCACGCCGCCGACCTCATCCTCTCCTTCGGCAAGATGACCCTCTCCCACGAGCTCGCCCGCGTGGTTTTGCTGGAACAGCTCTACCGGGCATTTACAATCCTCAAGGGACATCCCTACCACAAGGGACACTAGGCGTTTCTCGTTGCGCGTTTCTCGTTCCTCGAGAAACCAAGAACGAGAAACGAGAAACCGATGCCAGATATCCGCAAAGGCCTGATCATCGTGCACACCGGCGCCGGCAAGGGCAAGACCACGGCGGCCATGGGTACGGCTCTGCGCGCCGTGGGCAACGGCCTGAAGGTGCTGATGCTACAGTTCCTCAAGGGCTCCTGGCACTACGGCGAGCTGGATGCGGTGAAGGCCTTCGGCGAGAACTTCGTGATGAAGCAGATGGGCCGCGGCTTCGTCAAGGTGGGCGGCGCGGAGACCGACCCCGAAGACATCAAGCTGGTGGGCGAGGCCTGGGCCGAGGCCGAGGCGGCCATCCGCTCCGGCCAGTGGGATTTGGTGATCCTCGACGAGATCAACTACGCCATCAGCTACGGCATGCTCGACCCGGCCAAAGTCGTCGCTGCGCTGCAGCAGAAGCCGGAGCCGGTGCACGTCATCTTGACGGGGCGCAACGCGCATCCGACAATCATCGAGCTGGCCGATACCGTCACCGAGATGAAGCAGGTGAAGCACGCCTACGAGAAGGGCGTGATGGCCCAGCGCGGCATCGAGTATTGAGTGGCGAGTTGCGAGGGGCGAGCAACCGAGTACTGAGTACCGAGTACTGACAACTGCCTTATGGCCTGGTTCCGACGCCAATCCGGAGATTTGGAAGCCACGGGGGAGAAGCGCGTCCGCACCGAAGGCCTGTGGGTGAAGTGCGAGGGCTGCCGCCAGGTCATCTGGAAGAAGGACTTGGACGCCAACTTCAACGTCTGCCCCAAGTGCGAGCGCCACTTCCGCATCGACGCCCGCGCCCGCATCGAGCTGTTGCTCGACGAGGGCAGCTTCCAGCTTGAAGACCTGAACCTCTCTTCCACCGACCCGCTCAAGTTCGTGGACGTGCGCGCCTACTCCGAGCGCCTGAAAAAGACGCAGGCAGAGACCGGGCTGAAGGACGCCATCATCAACGCCGAAGGCAAGCTGGCGGGCCGCCCGGTGATGCTGAGCGCCATGGAGTACAGCTTCATCGGCGGCAGCATGGGCGCGGTGGTGGGCGAGGTCATCACCCGGGCCATCGAGCGCTCCGTCGCCCAGCGCAAGCCGCTCATCATCGTTTCGGCCTCGGGCGGCGCGCGCATGATGGAGGGTGTGGTCAGCCTGATGCAGATGGTGAAGATCACCGCCGCCCTCGCCCGCCTGGACGAGGCCAAAGTCCCCTACGTCTCCGTGCTCACCGACCCCACCACCGGCGGCGTGACGGCCAGCTACGCCATGCTGGGGGATTTGAACATCGCCGAGCCCGGCGCGCTCATCGGCTTCGCCGGGCCGCGCGTCATCGAGCAGACCATCCGCCAGAAACTGCCCGAAGGCTTCCAGCGCTCCGAGTTCCTGCTGGAGCATGGCATGCTCGACGCCATCGTCCACCGCAAGGAGATGAAGAACTACATCGCCCGCGCCCTCGACTTCATGATCCCCACCAACGGCGCGAAGAACTAGCAGTCAGCGTCCAGCCATCCGCAATCGGCTAAAATCTTGCGATTGTCATCCTGAGCGAAGCCCGCCGTGGCGGGCGGAGTCGAAGGACCCCTACCCTGTTCCCGGACGCCGTCATGTCGTATCAATCCGCCATCGCGCAACTGACAGCCCTCGGCCACGAGCTGCCGCAGACGCCCTCGCACAAGTTCGATCTGGCGCACATGCGTGCGCTGCTCGGGGCGCTCGGTAATCCGGAGCGCCGCTTTGCCTCGGTGCTCATCGCCGGGACCAACGGCAAGGGCTCGACGGCGGCTCTGCTCGAGAGCATCCTGCGCGCCGCCGGACACCGCACCGGGCTCTACACCTCGCCGCATTTGATCCGCGTGAACGAGCGCATCCGCGTCGGCAGAGAAGAGATCACGGATGGCGACTTCGCCCGAGTCCATGAGCGCGTGGAGCAGGCGGCGCAGAAGCTGGTGGCCGCGGGCGAATTGCCCTGGCATCCCAGCTTCTTCGAGATGCTCACTGCCATGGCCTTCGAGCACTTCGCCGCCGCGGGCGTGGAGATTACCGTGCTCGAGGTGGGCATGGGCGGGCGCCTGGACGCCACCAATGTGGTCGAGCCGCGCGTTTCCGTCATCACCGACATCGCCCTCGACCACCAGAAGTTCCTCGGTGCGACCATCACCGAGATTGCGCGGGAGAAGGCGGGCATCCTCCGCCCGGGCGGGGTCGCGGTCACGCTGCCGCAGCACCCCGAGGCCAACGACGTCCTCGGGAACACCATCCGCGATGGTGGCGGCCGCGCCGTGAGCGCCGTCGAATACGTCCCGCCGGTGTCGCCGGGCGCGACCCGGACCTGGGGCCTGGGGACTCGCGACTCCTATCGCCTCCAGGTCCTGGACGCGGAGATCACCGTCGCCTCTCCCCTGCCCGGCCGCCATCAGCTGCGCAACACGGCGCTGGCCATCGCCGCCGCCGTCGAACTCAACGCGCAAGGCTTCAAGGTCGCCGCCGGCGACGTCGAGCGCGGCATCCGCGAGACGCGCTGGCCCGGTCGCCTGCAAATCATCCCGGCGACGAAGAGCGCGCCCGAGTTTCTGCTCGACGCCGCGCACAACCCCGCGGGCGCATGGGCGCTGCGCGCCGCGCTCTCCGAGCGCTACGAAGGGCGGCCCTTCACGCTGGTCTTTGGCGCCATGCGCGACAAGGCCATCGCCGAGATGGCCGAGATACTGTTCCCGCTCGCCGCGCATGTGATCGCCACCCAGCCCGCCAACCCGCGCGCGGCGTCGCCCGAGGAGATCCGTGCCGCCGCCGCCCGCACCGGCGCCGAGATCTTGTGCGAGCCGGAGGTGGCCGCCGCCCTCACTCGCGCCCGCGCCCTGGCCGGGGAACGCGGTATAGTCGTCATCTGCGGCTCGATTTATCTGATCGGCGAGGCCCTGCAACTCTTGTCATCGTGAATAAGCAATCCAAGCTGGCCGACGCGCTGAGCTGGGTGCGCTCCATCTTCTTCTTCGACCCGCTCATCTACCTGTACACCGTCGCTCTCGGCCCCCTCTCGCTGCTCTGCTCCTTCTTCGACCGGGACGGGCGCATCCAGCACAACTTCGTGCGCCTATGGGGGCGCATCATCCTCAAGACCATCTTCTCGCCGGTCACGGTCGCCGGCCTCGACCGCCTCGACACCTCCAAGCCCTACCTCTACGCCACCAACCACCTCTCCGCCATGGACATCCCGGTGCTGTACGCCACCCTGCCCTTCCAGTTCCGTGTGATGGCCAAGCGCGAGCTGTTCAGCTTGCCCTTCGTCGGCTGGCATCTGAAGCGCTCTGGGCAGTTGCCCATCGAACGCGAGAACGCGCTGGCCTCCATGCGCAGCTTGAACCGCTCCGCCGAGACGCTCAAGGCGGGCACGCCGCTCCTGGTCTTCCCCGAAGGCGGACGCTCGGCCACCGGCCAGGTGAAACCCTTCCTGCCCGGCGTCTTCTACGCCGCCATCAAAGCCCAGGCGGAGGTGGTGCCCGTGGCGCTGGTGGGACTCTATGAGCTGCTGCCTATGAACACCTACCACATCCGCCCGCGGCCGCTTGCGCTGCTGGTGGGCGAGCCCATCCCCAGCGCTGGCTACTCCACGCGCGAGGCCGACAAGCTCGCCGCCCAGGTGCAGAAGGCCGTCGAGGATCTGTACTACTCCCGCGCCGAGGTTCCCCGACCTGCGGCAGACGCCGCTCCGGCCGAGCAGGAAGTGCCGAGTGCCTCAAGCCCTGGCGTAAACTGAGAACCGAGAACTGAGAACCGAGAACTGAGAACCGAGGTCGTGAAACCCCGCATCGCCATCCCCGTTCCGCACTCCAATCAGGAGTACGCGCAACGCGTGCTGCCGGACTACACCCAGGCGGTAGAGGCTGCGGGCGGCGAGCCGGTGGTCATCCCCTTGGACGCGACGCCGGAAGAGACGGCCAAGCTTCTGAACCGCTGCCAGGGCGTGCTCCTGCCGGGGAGCAAGGCCGACGTCGATCCCCAGAAATACGGCGCAACCCGCCACGCCGGGACCGCCGACCCGGATCCCTTGCGCGACGCCGCCGACGAGCTCCTCATCCAGGATGCCTACAACATGCGCAAGCCGATCTTGGGCATCTGCTACGGCCTGCAGTCGCTGAACGTCTGGCGCACCGGCACGCTGGTGCAGGACATCGCCTCCGAGCTCAAGAGCAGCATCAAGCACGACGCTGGACGCAAGATCCCGCGCGCCCACAACGTTGCCATCGAAAGCGGCTCGCGCCTCGCCGGAATCGTTGGCGTCGGAAAGGGCGCGGAGAAGACGCTGACCGTCAACTCCAGCCATCACCAGGCCGTGGAGGTGGCCGGCGATGGCCTGCGCGTCGCCGCACGCTGCCCCGACGACGGCGTCATCGAGGCCCTGGAGAGCACCCTGCCGGATCAGTGGGCGGTGGCCGTGCAGTGGCACCCGGAACGCAGCTATGAGGATGATGCAGCCTCGCGGGCGCTCTTCCGGGCGCTGATTGATGCCGCTGCCGAGCCCAAGGGGCAGTAGTCCGTTTATAATCCGCGTTCCGGCCGCGTGAATCCGCGGTGGGCAACAACATGTCCGTTTCTCTCTCATTCGATGGCAAGGTGGCCGTAGTCAGCGGCGGGTCGCGTGGCATTGGCGCGGCCACGGTGAAGATGTTCTCGGCCGCCGGCGGCAAGGTCCTGTTCAACTATCAGAAGGCCAAAGCAGAGGCCGAGAAGGTGGTTGCGGCCTGCGGCGGCGAGAAGAACTGCGCCGCGGTGCAGGCGGACCTCAACGGGACGGAGGGCGCGCGCGAGCTCATCGCCGCCGCCGTCTCCCGCTTCGGGCGAGTGGACGCGCTGGTGGCCAACCACGGCATCTGGCCTTCCGACGACATGCCCATCGACCAGATGCCCGACGAGCAGTGGCGCCGCACCATGGGCATCAATCTGGACAGCGTCTTCGCCCTGGTGAAGCACGCGGTGGGGCAGATGAAGAAGCAGGGCCAGGGCGGCAAGATCGTGTTGGTGAGCTCGACCGCCGGGCAGCGCGGCGAGGCCTTCCACTCCGACTACGCCGCCACCAAGGGCGCTGTGATCAGCATGGTGAAGGGACTCTCCACCGAGCTGGCCCGCGACCGCATCAACGTGAACTGCGTCGCCCCCGGATGGGTGGCCACGGACATGGCCGCGCCCGCGCTCAACGACCCCGCCATCCGCGCCAAGGTCTTCGCCACCATTCCGCTGGGCCGCGTAGCCACGCCCGCGGAGATCGCCGCTCCCATCTTGTTCCTGTGCACTGAGCACGCCGGCTTCATCACCGGCGAGATCTTCAACGTCAACGGCGGCGCCGTGCTGGTGGGTTGATTGTGTAGGGACGGGCGACCCGCCCGTCCGCGCCTTACATCCCGAGCGGAGCTAGGGAGCCCTACCCCCTCAAACGGGCACTGCCATCTTGGAGATTCTTGTGGTTGCGTAGGGATTCCTCGCTCCGCTCGGAATGTTTGTATCCAGTGCTCACGGGGGCGAGTCGCCCGCGCCTACACATCGCGCATCTAATAGAATGCTTTTGACATGAAATTCCTGACTGCTGCCATCCTGCTCGCCGCGCTTCTGGCGCAGAACCCCCAGCCGGCCGCGCCCCCCGCGGCGAATCCGCCGGTGGACGCCAACGCCAAGAAGGCGCGCGCCTTGCTCGACCACATGATCGACACCCTCGGTGGCCAGGCCTATCTCAACTATCAGGACATGTACCAGGAGGGCCGCACGCACCGCTTCTACGAAGGACGCCCCGCGGGCGTGGGCGGGCCCTTCTTCCGCACCTGGCGCTGGCCGGACAAGGAGCGCACCGAGTACTACGCGCAGCGCGACTGGGTAGTTCTGTTCACCGGCGACCAGGGTTACGACACCACCTTCCGCGGCACGCGCCTGGTGGATCCCGAGGACCTGGCCCAGTACATTCAGCGTCGCAACCACTCGATGGAAACCGTGCTGCGTGGCTGGCTCAAGGAGCCGGGCACCGCCCTCTTCTACGACGGCGCGGCCCTGGTGGATCAGAAGGCCGCGGAAAAAGTGAGCATCATCAATTCGAAGAACGACTCGGTCACCCTCTACATCGACACCTACTCCCACCTGCCCATCAAGAAGACCTTTTTGGTGCGCGACCCGGTGAGCCGCGAGCGCGACGAGGAGGGCGAGCTCTTCGATCACTACCGGCCGGTGCAGGGCATCATGACGCCCTTCAACATCGTCCGCTACCACAACGGCGAGATGACCCGGCAAGTTTTTATGAACAAGGTGGAGTACAACCTGGGGGCTTCCGACGTTCTCTTCACCCCGCCGCCGCTGCACTACGACCGCACCAAAAAGTAACTTTTGTAGGAACGGGCGACGCCGCCCCTTTCCACACACTCAGGCGTCCCCGATGCGCCTCACACTGTGGCAACTTTACCACAGACGGATTTCCACACCCGGCTGTAATCTTATTATCTACAACCACATACCTCGTGTGACTCACGAGCAAACAATCAGTTCCGCGGTGGAAACGAGCGGCGTCGGCCTGCACTCTGGAGCGCCGGTGAAGCTGCGCATCCTGCCGGCGCCCGCGGGCACGGGCGTGGTCTTCCGCCGGGTGGACCTGGACGGATTCGAAGTGGAAGCGGTGAGCCGCAACGTGGCGCGCGTGAGCTACGCCACCAGTCTGATGAAAAAGGGCGTGCTCATCTCCACCACTGAGCACTTGCTCTCGGCCTTCATCGGGACGGGCGTGGACAACGCCATCGTCGAGCTCGACAACCTGGAGCTTCCCATCCTGGACGGCAGCGCGGAGCCCTATGTGGAGATGATCCGCAAGGCCGGCCTCAAACGCCAGCGGCGCCCGCGCTCCTACCTGCGCCTGCACAGGGAAGTGGAAGTGCGCGAAGGCGATAAGTTCATCGCCGTCTATCCCGCGGAGAAGTATTCGGTCGCCTACAGCATCAACTTTCCGCACCCGCTGATTGGCAAGGAAACCTTCGAGGTGGAGCTCTCCGGCGAGAGCTACTGCCGGGAGATCGCGGCGGCGCGCACCTTCGGCTTCCGCCACGAGGAGCAGGCCATGCGCAACATGGGATTGATCCGCGGGGCCTCGAGCGAGAACTGCATCGTCCTCACCCGCGACGGCATCGAGAACGGGCCCTTGCGCTTCCCCGACGAGTTCGTCCGCCACAAGGTGCTCGACCTGATCGGCGATCTGGCTCTGCTGGGCCGGCGCCTGCTGGGCCGCGTAGTCGCCGACCGCGCCGGACACGCCCTGCACACCGCGCTGGTCTCCCGCATCCTGCGCGACCACAGCCTGTGGGAAGAAGCAACGGCCGACGAAGCCGCTTCCGAAGCCGGCGAGGGGCCCGAAAAGCACGAGGGCACGGCTCCTGCCGTGCCCTAAAAACCGCATCAAGACTGGGGATTTCTCGCCCTGCCGCTCAGCGGGCGCTCTTGGCTGCTCCCCCGGTCGAAGGCCGGACCGCCGCGCCTCCCGCCGGCTTCGCCGCCGCCTTCCGTCCCATCTCGATCTCCAGCGTGATCTTCACCTCATCGCCCACCAGCACCCCGCCGGTTTCCATCGTCTTGTTCCACACCAGGCCGAAGTCTTTGCGGTTGATGGTGGTCGCGGCCGAGGCGCCCGACTTGATGTTCGGTCCCATCT
The DNA here is from genome assembly GCA_035937135.1 of Terriglobales bacterium. Lineage (NCBI taxonomy): Bacteria > Pseudomonadati > Acidobacteriota > Terriglobia > Terriglobales > Terriglobales bacterium. The sequence goes on along the minus strand of DASYVL010000130.1, from coordinate 4,885 downwards.
TGGCTTCTGGGCTCGGCCCTTCCACATCCAGCACCACTTCTTTGGTCACGCCGTGGAGGGTGAGGTCGCCGGTCACGCGCAGCTTGCCCGCGCCCGCCTGCTCCACCTTCTTGGACTTGAAGGTGAGGATGGGATACTTGGCCACGTCGAAGAAGTTGGGACTCTTGAGGTCGTCATCGCGCCGGGGTTCGTGGGTGTTGATGGTGGTGGCGTCGATGGTGGCCTCGACCGACGACGCCTTGAGGTTTTTGGGATCATAGACCACTGTTCCGGTCACCTTGGCGAACTCGCCGCGCACGTTCGAAACCATCATGTGGCGCACGGAGAACTGCGCGCTGGAGTGCACCGGGTCGATCTCATACTGCACCGCCTGCGCCATCGCCGCCGCCGAAAGCAGCGCTACAGCCGCAGCTACCGCCAGGATATGAAAACGTCGCATCGCTCTTCCCTCCCGTGGGATTTCCATAAGATGCCGCGCGGGCCCCGCGGGATTCCGTCGCCGGCGCTTTCTGCGCTACCATTCCCGCGTTGAAGAAGACCGTCTATCTCGGGCTGGGCTCGAATCAGGGCGACCGCCGCGCCTATCTGGAGGCCGCCATCGGCTGCCTGGGCGAGCTGGGCCGGGTGACTGCCCTCTCCTCTTTCTACGACACCGAACCCGTAGAGCTTACCAGACAGAAGTGGTTCCTGAACTGCGCCCTGGCGTTGGAGACCGAGCTGCTGCCCCGGCAGCTTCTGAAGCGCATCCTGGAGATCGAGCACGCGCTCGGCCGCAAGCGGCGCCTCCCCAAAGGCCCGCGAACGCTGGACATAGATATCCTGCTCTTCGGGCGCGGCGTGGTCGCGCTGCCCGGCCTGAAGATCCCGCATCCCGCCATGCACCAGCGCCGCTTCGTGCTGGTTCCGCTGGCCGAAATCGCACCCGACGCCCGCCACCCTGGCCTGGGCCGCAGCGTGCGCGAGCTACTGGATGCCCTCCCCGCCGGCGACGCCCAGGTGCGGCGACTGTCATCCTGAGCGAGGCCGCCGTGGCGGCCGAGTCGAAGGACCCCTACTCGCTCACCTTTGTGCCGGGGCGTGTACGCTTTCCCTCAGCACTGGCGCGCCTCCCGCAAACTGCATCACAAGTGGTGCAAAACGAGATTGTGGAAAAACCCGCATAAAAAGCGGCTAAAACGCTATCTTTTTCCTGCGAAGCTGGGGTAACATTCATTTCGAGCAGCAATCATCGCCCAAATCACAAAGGAGGCAGCATGGCAGGAATGACCAAGACACAGTTGGTCCGTCATATGGCGGAGAAAACGGGCACCACCAACAAGGTTGCGGGCGAGTTTCTCGAGCACCTGGCGGACACCGCGCTCAAAGAGACCAAGAAGAGCGGAGTGTTCGTGATCCCCGGCATCGGCCGCCTGGTGAAGGCGAACCGCAAGGCGCGCATGGGCCGCAACCCGCAGACCGGCGAGCCGATCCAGATCAAGGCCAAGACGGTGGTGAAGTTCCGCGTGGCCAAGGCCGCCAAGGACGCAATCGCCCCCAAGAAATAATCCCCCAACCATCTTTTTAGCCCAGAGGCCGGCCTCGCGCCGGCCTTTTGTTTTGTGTGACTCTCGTCACAGCCAGGCCGTCTGCTGCACGTATACTTTCTCCGAGGTAATGAAGATGATGAAACTGGCACGATTGGTTCTGATGCTGTTCCTGGTGGCGGGCTGGGCCGCGGCGCAATGTGGAGCCCCGGCCACGGCTGCCCCAGACAAAGCCAACGACAAGGGCAAGAAGGATTCCTCCGCGACCGCCGAGCACAAAGACGGCGAGCACAAGGAGATGTCCTGCGGCTGCTGCAAGAACATGGGCAAGAAGGACGCCGACAACAAGGACGCCATGAAGGCCGACATGAAGGCCGGCACCAAGGATGCTTCCAAGGCGGGCGACAAAGACGCCGCCAAATCCGAAGCCAAGTCCGGGGGCGGCATGATGGCCGGCGGCATGAACTGCTGCGCCAAGATGGGCAAGGACAAGGACACGGCCGGCGGCGGAATGAGCTGCGGCGGCGGCAAGAAGGACGATTCGAAGTCAGGCACGCTGCCTGAGCAGAAGATGAACTGAGAACGGCCCGACCGAGGCACCCGGTTGTCGGAAGCGGTGACTTACCTCACTCCTTCCACCGTGAACAGTTGCGAGACGTCGCGGCCGTAGCTATAGACGTACCACTTCGCGTCCCCGGACATGGAAACAAAGCCGATGCCGGTGACTCCGGAGCGATCGGCCGGGGCCAATTCCCGCACCAGCGTACGCCGCCCGCTCTCCAGCTCCACCTTCTCCACCCGCACCGGCAACTGGTTTTGGCGAAACACCAGGAGGGAGTGGCCGTCCGCGCCCCAGCGGATCACTCTGTCTTCGCGGCCCAGGTGCGGGACGGGATGCGGCTCGCCGTCGCCCACTGGGTAGAGAAAGAACTCTCCGGCCCCGGTCTGTCCCAGGATCACTCTTTCATCCGGCGAGATCCAGCCGCCCGTGGTGCCCTCCGGTGTGACCGGCTGGGGCGCTCCTCCGCTCAGCTCCTGGAGGTAGCAGCGAGGGGCGTGTCCGGGCTCGTTCCCGCACACCAGAAGGCGCTTGTTGTCGGGAAACCAGCCGGCGCCGGCGTAGTTCTCCAGGCTGCCGCGTTCCATCGTGCGCGCCTCCCCGGCGCCCGTGGGATAGAGCATCAGCTTCGGCGGTGTGGTGAGCACGATCCCCAGCACCCACTTGCCATCCGGAGATAAGTCTCCGCTCGTGCCCTCCCCCAGCACCACCACGGGCGAGCCGTCCGTCTTGCGCAAGCAGACGGCGTAGGTGGAGCCGGTGGCGGAGCTGTCCTCGCTGAAGGTAATGGTCCTGCCATCCTCCGAAATGCTGGGGCCCACAGAGAAATCCAGCCAGGAAAGGTCGCGCTCCTGCCCCGAGGCCGGGTCTTTGGCCACTACCGCGTAGGCCGTGTCCTCGCGCGCCACCAGCCAGCGGCCGTCAGCGGAGATGTCATAGACCAACAGGACGCCCGCCGCCGGCAGAACCAACCGCTGCTTGCCTGCGAGGGTGACGCCGCGAGGCTGGTAGTTGGCGCCGGCGAAGCTGGCGGAAAAGAATATCTCGTCGCCTTCCTTCGACCAGGCCAGGCCTTCCATGCCCCAGAAGCCGCCCGCCAAGTCGGTCTTCTTCCCCTTGAGGTCTACCACCGCCACCACGCCGCGATCGTCATACTTGGTGGGATGATCGAAGAAAGCGATGCGGTCGCCCTTGGGCGAAAAGCGCAGGTCGCTCACGTAGGCCGCGGTCTCATAGAGCACCTTGCCCACGGGATACTCCAGCCGGCTCTTGCCGCCGACCTCGCGGATGATGGCCAGGTCGGAGCCGTCCGGCGCCCAGTCCGCCTCCTCCACGTCTTCCAGGATCTCGCGCGGGGCGCTGCTTCCCAGCGGCATACGGGCCAGCGTGCCGCGGAAAAGCCGATGGGCGAGGTAGCGGGCGTGGGTCAGCACGGCTAGCTCGCCCTGCCGCGAGACGGAAAGCAACTGCACCCCGCTCAGTCCCGTGGACTTGGCTTCGGGATACTCCGCCTGGATGGTGTAAAGCGTGGGCGTGGTGCCCTCCTGGGCGGCGCTGAAGACGATGGTCTTGCCATCGGGCGTGAAAGCGGCGCGGAAGATGATCTGCGGGCGAAAGCTCGCCTGCTGGTAGCTGACCGTCGAGCTTCCGCTGTGTCCGGCGCGTCGCCCGGCAAAGAAAATGGCGATTCCGACGGCCAGCGCCAGCGCCACCCCCACGGGCAGACGCCACTTCCGTCCCAAGGTACGCCCCGCCGCCGCGGGAACCGCCGTGGTCGAAGTGGAAACCCCGGAAACCGCCTCCAGGGCGAAGGCCAGGTCGCGCGCCGACTGGAAGCGCTGCTCCGGTGCCTTCTCCAGGCAGCGCCGCACGATGCGCTCCAGCCCCGGCGGGATGCGGTGGCCCTCGGCGAACTCCGGTGGGTCGTCGCGCAGGATGGCGGTCATGGTCTCCGCCGAAGACTCGCGGTGGAAGGCGCGCGCGCCCGCCAGCATCTCGTAGAGCATGGCGCCCAGCGCGAAGATGTCCGAGCGGTGGTCGGCCGCCTGTCCCCGCACCTGCTCTGGCGACATGTACCCCACCGTCCCCAGAACCACCCCGGGCGAGGTGCCCTGGTCCATGGTGGGACTGTCGAGCAGGGCTCCCTCCGCGCCGGATTCCGTCCGCGCTAGTTTGGCCAGGCCGAAGTCCAGGATCTTTACCCGGCCGTCGCGCGTCACAAAAACATTTTCCGGCTTGAGGTCGCGATGGACGATGCCCTTCTCGTGCGCCGCCGCCAGGCCCTGCGCGATGCCCAGCGCGTACTCCAGCGCGCGACGCACGGGCACCGCGCCCGCCTTCATCTTCTCGCGCAGGGGCTCGCCGTCCAGCAGCTCGGTGACCAGGTAGGGCGCGCCTTCCTCGGTGCCGATGTCGTGGATGGCCAGGATGTTGGGATGGTTGAGCGTGGCCACGACTCGCGCCTCCTGCTCGAAGCGCCGCAGCCGGTCGGGATGCTGCGTGAATCCTTCGGGCAGGATCTTGATGGCGACTTCGCGGCCCAGGCGCGCGTCCCGCGCGCGATACACCTCGCCCATCCCGCCCGCGCCCACGGGCGCCAAGATCTCGTAGGGACCAAGCTTGCTTCCGGGTGCCAGGCTCACTTCTTGAGCGCCTCCGTCCAGTTCAGTACTACGTGGATGGGCGAAGCCTCGGGCTTGCCGGCAGGCTTCAGGACCAGGAAGCGGTCTGAGGTGGGCCCGGGCGCGAAGGCCACGCTCTCCGGGGGCAGGGGCAACTCCTGCGGCGTGCCGAACTGGAAGGT
>DASYVL010000129.1 GCA_035937135.1 Terriglobales bacterium | reverse complement strand
GGGCGCAAGCCGGGAAAAGAATTCCTCCACCTCCTTGGCCTCCGCCGCCACCACGCATTCCAGGTAGCGGGAGACCAGGGCGGAGAGCGACTGGGCCACCGACAATCCGATCCCCTCCTGGACCGTCTCCGGGGCCCAGCGGTGCAGCAGCTCCCAGGTGGCGCCCGCTTGCGGGCTCTCATCCACGCGCGCGATCTTGAGCGAGGCTCCCAGCTCCCCCAGGGCGCGGTCGAGCGCGGCGTCCGAAGGCGCGCCGCCCAGGAGCTCGCGCATCCGGGCTTTGGTCACGGGCCCGCTCTTGCGCAACGCCGCCCAGGTGTCGCGGGCCAAAGGGGAGAGCTGGACGGCATCCGAGTCCTTCTTCCGCTCCGCTTTGGGATTGCGGTCGCCGACCAGCGCGTAGAAATAAGGAAGGACGGAGGCAGCGAGCAGCATGGGTGTCTCGCCGAAGAGGTTGGTCTCGAAGGCGATGCGCTGCCGCAGCATTTCCAGCACCCATTCTTCCGCCTGGCGGGCGGCCGGGCTGTCGAAGGCCTGGGGGCGCAAAGGGAGATTCTTCTCCGAGCCGGCGCAAGCGCCGAGGAAGGTGGGCACGAGCAGTGGCGGCTTCACCGGATACATCAGGCAGAAGCCGACCGACTCCAGGAACTCACGGGCGTCCTCGGCGGAGCGCAGCGGGTGCCTGTTGAGGCGCCACTTCTGGCGGCGGTGTTCGCGCAGTTCGAGGTCGGTCATCATGGCTATATCCGCTTGAAGGCGCGCTGGATGTCGCGCAACGAATAGCGCAGCACCACCGGACGTCCGTGGGGGCAGGTCATGGGACACTCGGTCTTGGCCAGCTCCTTCAGCAGCCACTCCATCTTATTGGCTTCGAGCGGCGTGTTCACCTTGATGGCGGCGTGGCAAGCGATGGAGGCGGCGATCTTGCCGCGGGCGCGGTCGAGATTCGTGGCCTGCTCCTCGCGCTGGAACTGGTCGAGTAATTCGGTGAGCAGGCGCTCGATCTCGCCGGCGTCGACGCCCGCCGGTGCCGTCTTCACCGCGATGGTGCGCGCGCCGAAGGGCTCCACCTCGAAGCCATTGCGCTGGAGCTCTTCCGAGATCTGCTCGAAGACCGCCTGCTGCCCGGGGGTGAGCGCGAGCACCAGCGGCATGAGCAGGCGCTGTCCCTGGACTTTCTCCGCGGCGCGCTGGCGCAGGATGCGCTCGAAGAGTACGCGTTCGTGGGCCACGTGCTGGTCAATGATCCACAAGGCGTCGCCGTTGACAGCAAGGATAAAGGAGTCGCGGATCTGGCCCAGCGGCTTGAGCGAGTCGAGCGGCGCCGTCTCCGGCACGGCGTCGGCATCGGCTTCGGTGATGACGCCGGCGCAGCGGTCATCGGCCCGGATGGGGGCGCTGATGGGAAGGGGCGCAGGCGGAGTGGCTAGCGGCACGGCGGCGTTGGCGTCCACGGCGATGCTGTCGGTGAAATCCAAATTCTGCGGGAGCGGCGGAGGCGGCTGGAGCGCGAAGTCGACGGGAGCAAGCATCATGCCTTGCGCCTGCGCCATCTCCAGACCGCCGCCCGCGGCGCGCGCGCTGGAGGAGAGCGCGGCTCCGGCGGTGGGCTGCGAGCGGATCTCGCTGGTGAACTGCGGAACGGGGCGCGCCTTCATCAGCGCGGCGCGGACGGAATCGCGCACGAAGTCGTGGACAAAGCTCTGCTGGCGGAAGCGCACTTCCCTCTTGCTGGGGTGGACGTTGGCGTCCACTTCTCCCGAAGGCATCTCCAGGAAGAGCAGCACCACGGGAAAGGCCGACGCCGGCAGGATGTTGCGGTAGGCCTCCGAGAGCGCGTGCTGGAGGATGCGGTCGCGGATGAGCCGTTGGTTCACGAAGACGAAGATGGAGTTGCGGTTGAGCTTCTGCAGCTCCGGCTTGGAGACGAAGCCGTGCAGGCGCAGCTCGCCGGGCACGGCGGCCTGGTAGTCCTCGCCGCGCTGCTTGCGCTTCTCGATGACCCAGGGCGGCGGCTCGGGCAGTCCCACGCGCTCGAGCGCGGCCGCCGCGGCCACGGGGACGAGTTGCTCGAGCGTCTCCTTGCCGAAGATCTGGAAGATGCGCTCGGCGTGGCCGCGTACCGGGCTGGCGATCAGCAGCGCGTTGGCCGAGGTGTGCAACTCGATGTGCTTCTCGGGATGCGCCAGCGCGTAGTGGGTGACCAAGGTCGCGATGTGGCCCAGCTCGGTGGATTCAGCCTTGAGGAATTTCTTGCGCGCGGGCGTGTTGAAGAACAGATCGCGCACCGTGATCGACGTCCCCGCCGGGAGTCCCGCTTCCTCTACCTTCATGATCTTCCCGCCGTTGATCTCGACGCGCGTGCCTGGGGAACTGTGCGGCACAGCCGTTCCCGGCTGTGCGTCTTCCTTCGCGCAGGTTTCCAGCACCAGCCGCGAGACCGAGGCGATCGACGGCAGCGCCTCGCCGCGGAAGCCCAGGGTCGAGATGCTGAGCAGGTCCTCGGCGTCGTGGAGCTTGGAGGTGGCATGGCGCTCGAAGGCCAGCAGAGCATCGTCGCGCACCATGCCCGAGCCGTCGTCGGTGATCTGGATGAGCTTGCGCCCGCCTGCCTCCACCTGGATGCGGATGCGGTTGGCGCCGGCATCGAGCGCGTTCTCGAGCAGCTCCTTCACCACCGAGGCCGGCCGCTCCACCACCTCGCCCGCGGCGATCTTGTTGGCAACGTGCTCGGGCAGGACGTGGATGCGGGCCATGGTCTTCGCCGCAGATTAACGCGGATGAACGCGGATGGGAATCCGGAAATGCTTCAATCCTTAATCTTAATCCCCAACTCTTTCAGTTGCTGTTCGCTGACGGGCGTTGGGGCGTTCACCATCAGGTCCACGGCGCGGGAGGTTTTGGGAAAGGGGATGACTTCGCGCAAGGAGTCTGCCCCGGCCAGCATCATGACGATGCGGTCCAGGCCCAGGGCGATGCCGCCGTGCGGAGGCGTGCCGTATTCGAGCGCGTCCAGGAAGAAGCCGAAGCGGGCGCGGGCTTCGTCGTCGGTCATGCCCAGCGCCTTGAAGATCCGCTTCTGCACGTCCTGGCGGTGGATGCGGATGGATCCGGAACCGATCTCCAGGCCGTTGAGCACGACGTCGTAGGCCAAGGCGCGCACTGCGCCGGGATCGGATTCGAGCTTCCCTGCTTCGAGGTCTTTCTCGTGCGGCGAAGTAAAAGGATGATGCGACGCCGCCCAGCGCTCGCCCGTGGCGTCCCACTCGAACATGGGGAAGTCGGTGACCCAGAGCCAGCGGAAGGCTTCCGGCGACTTGTGGTCGGCGGCGAAGAGTCTGTGGCGCTCGGCGTACTTCTGCGCCAGGGCCATGCGCAGCGCGCCCGCCGCTGTGGCGACGGCGTGGTCGTGCTGCTTGACCTCGGGCTTCACTCCGCCTTCGGATTTGCGCTCGGGCGGCTTGCCGTCGCCGGCGACCAGAACGATGAGGTCGGCATCCGAAAGAGCAGGTCCTTCGCCTGCGGCTCGGGATGACCCTGCTGAAGGGTTCTGCAGGCTCGCGCGAACCTTGGCGACCGCTCCGGGAAAATTCTTTTCCAGGCGCTTGATGTCCTCGAAAACTTTGGCGTCCTTGTGATCACTGATAAGCGTCTTGATCTCGTCGCGCTCCTTGCGCGAGAGCTCGCCCACGCCCGGGATGCGGATGGCCATCACGGGCAGCCCGGCGTGGATGCCGAGTTTTTCCAGCTCCTCGGCGGCGAAGGCCTCGCGGACGTCGGTCATCGGGGGCAGGCGCAGGTCTGGCTTGTCGGAGCCGTAGCTGCGGATGGCCTGGTCGTAAGTCATGCGCGGAAACGGAGTCGCGATTTTGATGCCGGCGGCCTCGAAGCCCGCGGCCAGGAATCCTTCGACCACTTCAAAGACCTGCTCGGGCTGCGGGTAGGTCATTTCCAGATCGATCTGGGTGAACTCGGGCTGGCGGTCGGCGCGCAGGTCTTCGTCGCGGAAGCAGCGCACGATCTGAAAATACTTGTCGCAGCCGGAGATCATCAGGATCTGCTTGAAGAGTTGCGGCGACTGCGGCAGGGCGTAGAACTGTCCGGGATGGACGCGGCTGGGAACCAGGTAATCGCGCGCGCCCTCGGGGGTCGAGCGGGTCATGAACGGGGTCTCGATCTCGAAGAAGCCGCGCGCGGAAAGATGGTTGCGGATGGCGAGCGCCACCTTGTGGCGTAGCTCGAGGTTGGCCTGCATCTCGGCGCGGCGCAGATCGAGGTAGCGGTACTTCAGCCGCACCTCCTCATTGGGCAGCAGCTTGGGATCGCACTCTCCCGGCAGGAAGGGCGGCGTCTTGGAATCGTTGAGGATGCGCAGGGCGTCGTTCTCAGGACCGGCGACGACTTCGATCTCTCCGGTCGGGATGTTCTTGTTGACGGTCGCGGGCTCGCGCTGCTTCACG
>DASYVL010000128.1 GCA_035937135.1 Terriglobales bacterium | reverse complement strand
GCGGCGAGGTGAAGGAGCTCTCCAACGCCGAGTGCGGCTTCCGCTACCGCAGCACCATGTTCAATACCACGGCACGCGGGCGTTACATCGTGCTGCGCGTGACATTCCTGCTCGCCTCCGGAGGCAAGCCGCACCTCGCCTACGCCGACCTGAAGAACTACTTTGCCGGGCGCAAGGACTCGCCCACGCTCTCCGAGACGCGCGAGGCGGTGCGCCGCATCCGGCTGAGCAAGGCCATGCTCATCGTCCCCGGCGACGACGACTCCCGCAGCGCCGGGTCCTTCTTCAAGAACCCCGTCGTCAGCCAGGAGAAGTTCGCGGAGGTGGAAGCCGCCGCCACGCGCCTGGGCCAGACCCTGCCCAAATGGCCCGCCGAGGGCAACCGGGTGAAGATACCGGCGGCCTGGCTGGTAGAGCACGCAGGCTTCCCCAAGGGATTCACGCGCGGGCCGGTGGGCATCTCGCGTAAGCACTCGCTGGCCATCGTGAACCGCGGCAACGCGAAGGCTGCCGACATCGTCGCGCTCAAGGACGAGGTTCAGAAGCGGGTGATCGGCGAGTTCGGCATCGAGCTGGTGCCGGAGCTCGTCTTTGTTGGATTCGAACCCGCCTAACGCCGCTAGCTCTCTTCCGGTCGGAAGAAAGGCAGCCGCATCACGAGGGCGACGGCCAATCCCCCGGCGAATCCCAGCGCAAAGTCGGATCCCAGGCAGATCCCGGCGGTGACCAGCATGGGAAGCGCGTCGCCGCGCGCCCGCTGGTCGCGGCAAACTAGCGAGAGTTCGACCCCGCTGACGGCCAGCATCACCCCCAGCACGCTGTGCGGGAACAGGCGGCACAGCGCCATGAGCGAAGCGCCAAAGAGGACTGCGACCAGCATCTTCGCCGTTCCCAGGAAGAGTACCGAGCCATTGGTGCGGGCGCCGAAGCGGTACTGTCCGGCGAGGCCGCCGGCGCCGTGGCACATGGGCATGGCTCCGAACCAGGCGCCCACCAGGTTCATCGCGCCCACGGAGATCGCCACCCGCCGCACCGGGGCCGCGCGCGTGGGAAACAGGTCGAAGGAAAGCGCGCACACCGCAATCACAGAGTTAAGGATGGTGAGCGGGATCTGGGGCAGCGCTGCCCGGGGGAAGGCGGTCAGGAAGTCGCCCCAGGAAGGCGGCTGCAGGTGGGGAAAGGTCAATCCCAGATGGAGTCCGGCGCCGATCTCCGGGGTTTTCCAGATGGCGATGGCTAGCCCGGCGCAGAAGAGGGTGAGCGCCGCCGGTACCTTGCGGAAGGAGCCGCTGGCAAAGACGATGCCGGCGGCCAGGAGCGCCGTCAAGAAGCTATCGGCCGCGAGCCAGGCGTGGGTGGAGCTGATGAGTTCCAGGCCCTTCATTACCAGTGAAAGCCCGAGCGCCAGTTGCAGCCCGCGCACCACGCTCTTGGGGATGGCGCGATTCACCCAGCCGATCAAGCCCGTCACGCCCAGCAGCAGCACCACCAGGCTGACGCCGGCCCCGGCGGCCACGATCTGGGAAGCCGACATCCCCTGGGTGAGCGCGATGGCGGCAATGGCCTTCATGGGCTGCACCGCCATGGGGATGGCGAAGGTCATGCCAGTGATCAGGTTGAAGAGGCCGGCAAAGAACAGCGCCGCGGAGAAATCCAGGCCGTTCTGTGCTGACATGGCTACCAGCAGGGGCAGAAAGGTGCCTAGGTCGCCCAGCGAGCCGGCAATCTCGTGACGGTCGAGGCGGGCGTAACTCAGGATGTCCCGCAGGCCACGCGGGGCGGGAGCCGGGGGCGCAGTGGTCGCCTCGGGCGGGGCGGCTCCAGGAACCGGACTCGCATCTAACGTCATCGTATCGAAATGCTCCGGACGGCGCTCCTGGCCTGCCTGGAGGCCGCTACATTAATACTTTTGAGACAGGGTGTCAGATAGTGCACATCTTTTCGTTAGAATCAGTGTTTGACTTGTAGACGGAGACTCTCGTGAAACTGCCTGCACAGAAGTGGCTTTGGGTGGGAGGCGCGACGCTGGCGGTGGTGCTGTTTGCCGCCTTCGGCTTGAACCGCAAGCCCGCAACGCAGTATTTCACCACCCCGGTCGGTCGCGGCGACATCCGGGACGTGGTCGAGGCCACGGGCACCATCAACGCGGTCACCACGGTACAGGTGGGCTCGCAGGTTTCGGGCACCATCTCCAAGCTTTCCGCCGACTTCAACTCCCATGTGAAGAAGGGCCAGGTCATCGCGGAGATGGATTCTTCTCTCTTCCAGGGCGCCGTCCTGCAAGCGAGGGCGGACCTGGAGAACGCGCGCGCCAACCTGGCCGCCAGCCGGGCCAACGCGGACAAAGCGCGGGCCATGGCGTTCCAGGCCAAGGCGGATTTTGAGCGCACGCAGTTGCTGGCCAAAGAAGGAGTGACCAGTCAGCAACAGCTCGATCTGGCGCGCGCCACCTCGGAATCGGCCGCGGCACAGGTGAACGCGGAGCAGGCGGTCATCACCCAGGCGCAGGCGCAGGTGTCGCAGAGGGCGGCGGCGCTGCAGGTGGCGCAAACCAACCTCAGCCACACCATCATCAACGCGCCCATTGACGGCGTGGTGGTGGCCCGCAACGTGGATGTGGGCCAGACGGTGGCCGCTTCCCTGCAGGCGCCCACCCTGTTCACCATCGCCCAGGACCTCACCAAGATGCAGGTGTATACCAAGACCGACGAGAGTGACGTGGGACAGATTCGAGCCGGCCAGAAGGTCACCTTCAAGGTAGACGCCTTCCCCCGGGACTCGTTCGAGGGGCGAGTGTCGCAGGTGCGCATGAACGCCACCACCGTGCAGAACGTGGTGACCTACGACACCATCATTGAGTTCGACAACCCGGACACCAAGCTCTTCCCCGGGATGACGGCCTACGTGAGCATCCCGGTGGCTACGGTGCAGAACGTGGTAAAGATCCCCAACGGCGCGCTGCGCTTCAAGCCGGACATGACCCCGGGGGAGATCCAGGCGCTGTACGCGAAGTACGGAATCGAGAGCGGGCGCGGCGAGCGGGCGGCGGGCGGCGAGAGCGCCGGCGGAGGGAGCGTCCTGGCTGCGGGCCCCAGTCGCCAGGGCGGCCAGCCCGGCGGCGGGAGCGGCCCAACGCAGGGCCACACCCTTCGACAGGACGTGACCATCGTCTGGAAGCTCAAACCCGACAACACCCTGGAGCCGGTGCAGGTGCGCACCGGCATCACCGACCGTACTTTCACCGAGATGGCGCAGACGCTCCACGGGAACCTGAAGGAGGGCGACCTGCTGGTGACCGGATCGAATGTGAGCCGTGTGGCGAGCGCTCCGGGCGTGGCGCCGGGCGGAGGTCAGCGCCGCTAGCCTTCGGGCGGAGCCAATCCCTTGGCCACAGCAGCACAAACCGCAGCCGGCGCGGGCGTGGTGCCACCCGAGCAAACCGTCTTCCGGGTGGAGGACGTCCACAAGTATTACGAGCTGGGAGAAACGCGCGTGCACGCCCTGCGGGGCGTGAGCCTGGAGGTGTCGCGGGGCGAGTTCGTGGCGGTGATGGGCTCGAGCGGCAGCGGCAAATCCACCTTCATGAACATCCTGGGCTGCCTGGACAAACCCACCAGCGGGCGCTACTGGCTGGAGGGCACGGACGTCTCCGGGCTCAGCAAGAAGGAGTTGGCGGCCATCCGCAACCGGAGGATCGGATTCGTCTTCCAGGGGTTCAACTTGCTGTCGCGGACCACGGCGCTGGAGAACACCGAACTGCCCACTTTTTACGCCCACATCGAGAAGAAGGAGTGCGAGGCGCGGGCCCTGGCGGCGCTGGCAATGGTGGGACTGGCGGAGCGCGCAGACCACTTCCCCTCGCAGCTCTCCGGCGGGCAGCAGCAGCGCGTGGCCATCGCGCGCGCGCTGGTGAATCGCCCGGCCATCCTGCTGGCGGACGAGCCCACCGGGAACCTGGACAGTCGAACCTCGGTCGAGATCATGGAGGTCCTGCAGCGGCTAAATGAGGAGCAAGGGCTGACCATCGTGCTAGTGACCCACGAACATGACATCGCGCAGTTCGCGCGGCGCGCGGTCATCTTCCGCGACGGCCGCATCCGCAAGGATGAACAGACGCCCGACGTTTTGCGCGCCAGCGAGGTCCTGAAAACGCTGCCCACGCTGGAGGATTGAGGGAACGCATGGAGCTGATGGCCGTAGTGCGGATCGCGTTGCGGGCGCTGGCGCGCAACAAGATGCGTTCCATCCTAACCATGCTGGGGATCATCATCGGCGTGGGCGCGGTGATCGCCATGGTGGGGCTGGGCCAGGGCGCGCAGCAGCAGGTGCAGGCGCAGATCGCTGCCATGGGGTCCAACCTGCTCTTCGTGGGCAGCGGCACGGTGAACCGCGGCGGCCTGCGCATGGGCTCTGGCGCAACCAAGACGCTGGTGTATCAGGATCTGGTCTCCATCCTGCGGGAATGCCCGGCGGTGGTGGCGGCTGCGCCCGGAGCGGGCAGCTCCGCCCAGGTGGTGTTTGGGAACGACAACTGGAGCACTCGCCTCACCGGAACCGAGCCCCAGTACTTCGACATCCGCAACTGGCCCGTGGCCAACGGCTCGGTCTTCAGCCAGTCGGACGTAGACACCGTGGCCAACGTGGCCGTCATCGGCGAGACGGTGCGCAAGAACCTGTTCGGTGCCGTCAACCCGGTGGGGCAGACGGTGCGCATCAACAACATCCCTTTCAAGGTGGTGGGGGTGCTGGCCGCAAAGGGCAGCTCTGCCGCCATGGGCCAGGACCAGGATGACGCCATATTCATCCCCTTGACCACGCTGCAGAAGAAGATCTCCGGGCAGGACTGGCTGCAGTTCATCATGGTGTCGGCGCAGTCGCGGGACGCCAGCTACGCGGCGCAGCAGCAGATCACAGGGCTGCTGCGCGACCGCCACCGCATCCGCACCGGCACCGACGACGACTTCTTCGTGAGGAACCTGGCGGACGTGGCCGACCTGGCCGACCAGTCCAGCCAAGTCTTCACCCTGCTGCTGGCGTCCATCGCCAGCGTGTCCCTGCTGGTGGGCGGCATCGGCATCATGAACATCATGCTGGTGTCGGTGACCGAGCGCACGCGGGAGATTGGCATCCGCATGGCCATCGGGGCCACCGAGGCCGACGTGCAGCGTCAGTTCCTGATCGAGGCGGTGGTGCTCAGCCTGATCGGAGGCGCCATCGGCATCATCCTCGGCGTGGCCAGCTCGCTGATCATCACCAACGTGCTGGGCTGGCCGGTGCTGGTCTCGCCCCTGGCCATCGTCACCGCGGTGGTGTTCTCCGCCGCGGTGGGCATCTTCTTCGGCTTCTACCCCGCGCGCAAAGCTGCCAGCCTCGACCCCATCGAGGCGCTGCGGTACGAGTAGCTGCCGTTAGGAACTTCCCGGCAGAATCCGCGCCAAGGCGCGGTCGCAGGCGGGCGCCATCAGCTCGGCGACCTGCGCGATGTAGTCTTGAAGGCAAGCTCGTGGAAACCACTCTGGAACTGGGTGGCGATCAGGCTCCAGAAGCTGCGGCGCCAGGGGCGCTCGGCAATGAGTTCGGGGGATGCCTCGGCGGCCATGGGAGGCGTCATGGTGCTACCAAAGCTCGGGAGGGGTAAACTGTTTTCAGGGCGACAATTCCGGGGAGTCACTTCCCGCTTGAAACTTTTAGGGTTTCCCTGCGTCTCAAGAACAACGCTCGAGGACCGTCGGATGGGAGCCGCCCCGCCCGTGGGAGCCTACTCTGGACGAGTCCTGAGGGCTGGGAAATGAGGCCACGATGCTGATCAAGAAGCCTGCTGACATCCGCTCGTCGGAGATCACCGACCAGAAGCTGTACGTGAACCGGCGTAAGTTCATTCTGGGGGCGTCGGCGGCGGGCGCGGCGCTGGCGGCGGGGATCGCGGTGCGCGAATTGAGCTCGCCGGCCCAGGCCGTGGCCAACGACAAGCTCACCTTCTCCAAGAGCCCGCTCAGCACCAGCGAGAAGCAGACGCCCTTCAAGGACATCACGAATTACAACAACTACTACGAGTTTGGGACGGACAAGTACAGCCCGGCGGGAGAGGCGAGGAACTTCAAGACGCGTCCCTGGACGGTGAAGGTCGAGGGCGAGGTCAAGAAGGCGAAGATCCTCGACATTGACGCCATCCTGAAGCTGGCGGCGCTCGAAGAGCGCATCTATCGCCACCGCTGCGTGGAGGGCTGGTCCATGGTGATCCCCTGGGTGGGGTTCCCGCTCTCGGCGTTCCTCAACCAGTGCGAGCCCACCGCCAAGGCCAAGTACGTGGAGCTGACGACCCTCTACGATCCCAAGCAGATGCCGGGGCAGCGCTCCGGCGTGCTGGAGTGGCCCTACGTCGAAGGACTGCGCATGGACGAAGCCATGCACCCGCTGGCCATCCTGGCGGTCGGCCTCTACGGCGAGACCCTGCCCAACCAGGACGGGGCGCCGCTGCGCCTGGTGGTACCGTGGAAGTACGGCTTCAAGAGCGTGAAGGCCATCGTCAAGGCGCGCTTCACCGAGAAGCAGCCGCTCAACACCTGGAACATCGCCGCGCCCAGCGAGTACGGCTTTTACTCCAACGTGAACCCACAGGTGGACCATCCGCGCTGGAGCCAGGGCAAGGAGCGGCGCATCGGAGAGTTCTTCAAGCGCGATACCCTGATGTTCAACGGCTACGGCGACCAGGTGGCACGCCTCTACTCCGGCATGGACCTGCGCAAGAACTTCTGATGCGCAACAAGGGAATCATTCTGCTGAAGACCGCGGTGTTCCTCGCCTGCCTGGGCCCGCTGGCGGCCCTGTTGTGGAAGTACCACGCCGACGACTTGGGCGCGAATCCCATCGAGGTCATCACCCGCGCCACCGGCGGCTGGACGCTCCGCTTCCTGCTTATCACTCTTGCCATCACGCCGCTGCGCAAGCTGAGCCAGCAGCCGTGGCTCATCCGCTTCCGGCGCATGCTGGGGCTCTTCGCTTTCTTCTACGGCTGCCTGCACTTCACCACCTACATCTGGCTGGACCAGTTCTTCGACTGGGCGAACATGGTGAGGGACGT
Organism: Terriglobales bacterium; assembly: GCA_035937135.1. Taxonomy (NCBI): domain Bacteria; kingdom Pseudomonadati; phylum Acidobacteriota; class Terriglobia; order Terriglobales; species Terriglobales bacterium. Next base: position 6,814 of record DASYVL010000128.1, on the reverse strand, counting down.
GGGCAAGCGGCCCTTCATCACCGCTGGCTTCACTGGCTTTGTGCTGATGATCCCGCTGGCGCTCACTTCTACCAGTTGGGCGGTGCGCAAGATGGGCGGCAAACGCTGGCAGTGGCTGCATCGCTTGATCTACGCCAGCGCCACGGCGGGCGTGATCCATTTCCTGTGGCAGGTGAAAAAGGACATCAGCGAACCGCTGATCTACGCCGGGGTGCTGGCGCTGCTGGTGCTCTACCGCGTCGGCGCCTGGGGGATCCCCGCGCTCAAAGCGCGGCGTGCCCGGTTGCCGGAATCCGCTTCCTGAGGAGCGCTAGCGCGGCGGGCGTCTGCGCCCCTACCCTCCCCTTCCCATCCAGGAGAACTTCAGGCTACTGCAAGTGCAGGTCCTGGTAGTTGGCCGGGTGCGCGGTGATGACCTTGCCCTTGATCAGCATGACGACGACCGCGGCGAGAGGATCGTTTCCCTTGCGAACGATGAGCAGGCCATCGCCGTCCGGCGTGCTGGCGGGCATGTCGGTCCACTGGACGCCGTCCAGCGCGCTCTTGGGGACGCGGGCCACCACGGCCAGGGGCGAGAAATTGGTGTCGTACTTGCTCTTGCCGCCGGAGAGCAGCACCACGCGCATCATCCCGCCGCGGCGCTTCAGAACGTAGACCACATCGGCGGCTGCGCCGCTGCCCACGAAATCGCCAGTGAAGCGCGCTGCCGGCGCTCCTCCCTTACCGCGCTGCCAGGCCAGCGCCACCGGGTCGAAATCCTTGTCGGTCATCAGGGCCCAGTGGCTGACGTCAGGGATGAGCGCAACATCGGCCGCGGCCACCCCGGCGGGTGGGCCCGTGGGCTCTTCCTCCTTGACCATCAGCATGTTCCAGGCGACGAGCGCCACGATCAGCAGCACGGTTCCGGCGGCCAAGATCACCGGCCCACGCTCGCCCAGAACCTTGGGCATTTTCACTCCTGGCAGCTTTGCGCCAGCGGGGATTCCGAGGGTCGTGGTCAGTCTGGTCACGGCCGCTGGCAACTGGAAGCTCCCAGTCGTTCCCCGCTTGACCGGCCGGGCGGCGGTCGCGGGGGCGGCGCCGGCCAGTTTGCCCATGGACTCCAGGTGGGCCAGGATGTGGCGGCCATTCTGCGCCCCGCCCATCTCAATCAACTCCATGTTCACGCCTTGGATGCGCAGGGAGGTCTTGGGCGAGCAGCACAGCTTCTGCAGCTCGGTTTGTGCCTGCTTGTCCTGCACGAAGGGCTTGGCGCCGGCGGGATTGTCGCAGCGGATGAGGAAGCGCGAGTCCAGCATCTGGTTCCCGGTGGACATGATGGTGCCGCGCTCCTTGACCACGCTCTCGCGCGGGACCACCGTGAAGGTGAAGTAGGCCGGCTGGCCGGAGGTGAAGCTCCCCGCGTTCAACCAGGGCAGCAGCGGGACCTCCAGTTGGATCAACAGCGGGGGCTTCTCGGGGTTGGAGGAAAAGCGAACGGTGGCCGGGTTGCGGCCGTACCTTCCGCTCACCACCAGGTCACCTTCCACCTGGGCGGGCTCAGTCTTGAGGACCTGCGCCACCTCGCGTGCGGCAGCGGCCATGGCCCCCTCGCCCGTCTGCGTCTGCCGTTTGACTTCGTCTGCGATGATGCCCTCCAAGAAGCCCGAGAATTCTACTCCAGCAAGCACATCCCGGCCAGCGACGGCCGGGCAGCGACTCCCTGCTATAGCTTACCGGCTTTTCGTCCCACGGTTGATTTGGGTTTGTTTCGCAAAAATGACTACCGCTTCTCGAAACACACCTGTTTTCAGGGAATTGGAGGGCGCTCCAACAACCAAGAACGTCGCCCTTGCTTGCAGTGGTGCGAAGACGCTTCACAAGGCCGCGTCTTTTTGACGGTCGACCGACGGCTGAGGGAAGCGGCGCTGCTCAGCGGCTTCGACGCCAAACAGATGTGATCCCAGAAGCTGACCATCTCTCGCCTTTAGTCATTACTCGACGAGCTTACCCACCAGTGCCAACAGACTTTCAAATCGTACTGTGATTTGATCGTACCTTTGCTGGAAGGCTCGCTCGACATCGTGTCAATCCGCTTTACATGTACGGTAGAGTACCGTACACTATTAAACGAAGGGTGGGGAGGTAGATATGGCGTCCCATGGGGTAATGGAAAGAAAATCCAAGAAGGAACGGCTGGAGGCTCGGCTCACTCCGGAGCAGAAAAAGTACATTGAGCATGCTGCAAGGATCAAAGGTACCTCAGTTTCCGACTTCGTTGTCTCAAGTGCTCAAGAGACTGCCGTGCGCACGATTCGCGAGTACGAAGTCTTGACCCTGAATGAGCAGGCCCGGGAAGTTTTCGCGAATGCTCTTCTCAATCCGCCCGCTCCAGGCCGGAGATTGGTGGCTGCGGCTAGACGCTACAAGCAACGAGCGAAGATCTAGGTGGCGCACACAATCAGACTAACGCAACGGAGCGATTTCAGGGTCGAGCCGCTCGGCAAAGGACATGATCGAGCGGCTTTCTCATCTGGAATTGATGCCCTCGACAATTACCTGAAAAAGCAGGCAAGTCAGGATATCTCGAAACGCGTGGCCGTCTGCTTCGTACTGACGCCTGACGGCAAGACGGTTGCTGGCTTTTACACACTCTCGCAATATTCGGTAGACCTAGTCAGCCTGCCGCTAGAGATCGCCGACAAACTCCCCAAGTACCCAGAGGTTCCGGCGACGCTCCTCGGGCGGCTGGCAATCAGCGAAAAGTTCAAGGGGCAGAAGTTGGGGGCGTTCTTGCTGCTGGATGCACTCCATCGTTGCCTAGCACAAAGCAAGCACGTTGCCTCGGCCGCAGTGATCGTAGATGCGAAAGACGAGACCGCCAAGAGCTTCTATGAGCACTTTGATTTTATGTCCTTGCCTCGCACTCCGAATCGCTTATTTCTGCCCATGGCGACGATCGAGAGATTGTTCACTGAATAGGATTTCCCGGAAATGTGATTGTCTCCCGGACGCTGTCAATCGGGCTTCGGGGGAGTGCCCCAGTCTGGTAACCGGGGCACTACCGACTTCGGTGTGGATCCTAATCCAGGGGATTGAGGCGGAACTGCCGACCCTTAGCTGGGCCGCTGATTTAGGGCTAGCCAGGGTGTTACTCTCGGCTGTCGAACGCCACCATGCCACCGACGTCCGAACCTGCTCGGCCAGGTGGATTTTTTCCGCCCAGGAAAGAGACCTGCGGGTCTTCTGCCACCGCGCCTGCGTCTCCAGCAGCAGTTTGAGCTCACTCATGGAAAAACCTTTTCTCGAATCGCTGCCACGTCTCCGTCAGTCCGCGGCGATCGGCCAGGCGCTCGATTTATGATGTCATATGGTGTCACTATATGCACGTATACAATCGTTCAGTATTATGACTCCGAAGCCAGACCATCCGCCGGGATTGCTCCAAGGCTTTGCCTGTGGCTCGAATCATCCTATCCCGTGACGGGGACAGAATCGGCCGAACGGGCCCCACTACGGAGAGAACCCATTTCCTGTCCAGGAGTCAGGGGGCCGGCGCAGCTCCCCAAAATGGAACCCCTCTACGTTTGGAGCCAGTCTGTTGATGATCCGGTGCCCAACGTCCTGTACCAGGAGACGGTCGCGGGATAGATCGTTGCAGATGAACTAACTCGCTTCTTCGGAGCAACTGGAACCTGAAACGGGAAACCGTTCTTCTCCGCGCTCTCCGCGATCTCTGCGCTGAAGCTTTTCCTGCCCGCTGCAGCTGCCCGCTGCCGGCGGCTCCATTAGCGGTTGGCTAACGTCGCGATCTCCCCCAGCCCCAGCAGGCGCTCGTCGGCGGTAACCAGGGTCAAGCCCAGCACCTGGGCGGTCGCGGCCAGAAAGCGGTCCACCGGGTCCGGGTGGGGCAGCGGCAACTGGTGGGCCGCCAGCACGATGCCATGGGTGAGCGGGGCTTCCCGCAGGTGCGCTGTCGCCTGCGCCAGCCATGCAGTCACATCTCCATGCAACCGGATCCTGCCCTTGGCGTTGAGTAGCAACGCCTCCCAGGTGCTCACCGGAGACAGCCACAGTTCGTTGTCCTCGGCCTTCAGTTCGTGACGCAGGCGGCGCCCCAGCCGCGACGGTTCCCCCAGGCTCCACAGCCAGATGTGGGTATCGAGCAGTAGCTTCACTCCTGCAACGCCTCCCAGTCACCTTCTTCGATGACCGGCGACACGATGTCGCCCACGATCTCCAGGGTATCGGCCATGGAGCCCAGCCACTCCCCCGGCTCGCCCTCCGGGGAGGCAGGAACCACCTCCGCCACGGGCTTGCCAAAGCGCGTTACCCGGATGGGCTTCTGGGTCTTGCGCACCCGTTCCAGCAGCGCTAGGCACTTGGCCTTGAACTCGGAGATGGCCACTTCCTCCACTGTTCTCCTCCCAAGACTTATCGATCATACCATGGTCAACAATAATGGTCAAGTGATTGATTCCTCGCGCCCACCCCCAACCAACTGGTCACCATTCATCCCGTAACGGGAAAGTTCTTCCCGCTCTGGGGCCTTCAAGAGCTCCTTCCTTCTCCCAACCTCATGCTAGGACGCCACTTCCGGCTTTGGTGCCCCGGTTGCATTCATAGTCATTATCTCTTGATTTCATCGAGTGCCACCCATGCAGAGAAAAGAGCGGGCGCGAACCGCCAGTGCAGTTCACGAATCCCCTAAGCGCGACCGGCTGGGGAAGAAATTCCGTGGTTTGCTGGAGTCGTTCCCCGATGCGGTGGTGATTGTGAAACGCTCGGGAGAGATCATGCTGGTGAACGTGCAGACGGAAAAGATGTTCGGCTTCTCGCGCGAAGAGCTGCTCGGTCTGCCGGTCGTGAGGTTGGAAGGAGAGGCCCGTGTTCTACGCAATCATCGAAAGCCTCAAGAAAAAGATTTCCCCGAGCGCACCGCCGTCTAGGAGCCGGGCTTCCAATCCTGCTCTCCGGCTCCGGTTGCCACCAAGATACCGGGCCATCGCGACTTCCATTGTTTTGTTTCTGTGCGCATCAGTCTATGGGCAGAAGAACTCCAATGTGGCATTGATTGGATTGCGGGCAGAGGTGAGGCACATCTTAAACCTGAAGCCGGCCTCGGGTATAATTGCGAATCAGCCGTGGCGGGCGAACATTCACAACACCGCCGAGAACAGCTTGGCCCTCCAAGTGGAAGTAGAGGGAACTGGACAGGTCACAACACTGCTCGTGCCGATCGTGATCACCAGCAACGTGAGAGGTTTTACGATCCAGGCCACCTCGCCGATCGCGATTGATGGTTTCATCCGGTTGGCGCCGACGGCGGAAGAAAGGTCGGCGCCCAGAATCATTTCCCGCAGCTTTTCTCTCAAGGGCAATCTGACCTTCGCCATGGCGACCACCCCATCGGGAAGAGTTATGGGTACCTTCCCCGCGACGGTTGAGATACAGCTTGCTTCAGTGCCGGCGGGAGAAAAACGCCGGTATTGGTTGTCATTAGATCTGAAGGAAATGGGGAGATAAGATGCCAGCAGATCTGAAGGAAATGGGGAGATAAGATGCCAGCCTCCAGTAGCGAACCTCTCTACGGGAAGGTCAGGAAGTCTATTTTATCCGGCCTTTTGCTTGGACTGCTGTGCTTGGGGTCGAGTGGAAGTTCGTTCGCTCAATCGATCACCGTATCGTTGGGCGGGGGCTCGGTGCAATGGAACAATTCATTTGGCAACGCACTGCTCGGGGGAAGCGCTACGAATCCGGGCAGCAATTCGATCACGATCACGTCGGTATGGAGCCTGTCGCCTGCGCATGCACGGCTTGCGCTGTATGCATATTTCAACAATGCGAGTGCTGCCTTAGTTCACAACTCAGCGGTCTGCACGACCGGATGCCTCGATATACCTTCATCGGCGGTTGAGCTGAAAATGAATGCCGGTGCATTCACTCCCGTCACCGGTACGGGGCCGTTTGGCGCAGCGGGAGCCAGCTTAGTGCTTCTGGACATAAAAATCACCGGCGCGAACAAGAATTCGTCGAGCAATAACGTGCTCTCTTTTAACATCAATCTTTCCAGCCTGCCGCAATTGCCTGCCGATTCCTATTCCGGGACGCTCTTCATCCAGGCACAAGCAACGCCCTAGTTTCAGGCCGCCCGGAGCCTGCCAGAAGGGGAACAACTTTAGTAACCTTGACACACGTCAACCCGCCCATTATAGTTTCCTGAGCGCTAATGCCATGAGAGCTCTGCTTCAGAACACACAGCAGCGCTAAACTTGAGCAAATCGCGGTTAATCAGGAAATTCTCAAAGGAAACGTGTGTGCTTTAAATGACAATAATCACGAACAAATTTAGGCATGTCGCAGCCCTAGCAGTACTCCTCTTAGCGATCAGTCCGGGGGCAAGTGCGGTCATCAACTCTAACAACGCGACGGTGGCCCTTTCGGCCACTCTGAGCGAATCTCTGACAGTTAGTTTGTCCGGCGCAACCCAGTTCTGGGACATAGCGCACGGCAACCCGCTGACCGGGGGCAACGCCAGCAATCCTGGCGACGCTGCAATCACCGTGACTACGACCTGGGTACTTACGCCGGGAAGAGCATCGGTGGCGGTGTATGCTTACTTTGCCAGCGCGACGGCAGCATTGGTTGGGCCTTTGGGACCCACCAACGTTGCATCTTCCATACTTGAAATCACGGTCGGCGGCGTCGGGCCCACTCCGGTAAGCGGCAACAACCTCGGTTTCGGCGTAGCTGGTTCTTCTTCGCTGTTGGATACCATCGCAATCACGGGCGCGAACAAAAATAGCAGCAAGGCTGATGTGCTCACTTTCAATAT
>DASYVL010000127.1 GCA_035937135.1 Terriglobales bacterium | reverse complement strand
AGAATCGTTAATCCTGAGTTTGAGAAATTCGATGATTTCTCTAAGCCTAAGGGGAAGTAGACCATGTGGAGTCTGGTGCAAGGAATTGGCCTGCTTTACTTCACCTACTGGAAAGTGGTTGGCGCCGTTGGACTACTGCTTTGCGGGTACGGCTACTTACAAGTAGTCGGAAAACGCAAGTATCGGATGCTAAGGGTACTGATAGCGTTTGTAGCCGGAGTCTGTTTGTTCCTTTTGTTGCGGTGAACATGAAGTAGTCCCGGACGGAGAAGGCATGAGCAACGCAGAATTTGAAAAGTTTGACCGCGTAGTGCGGAAGATACTCTCCGTTTCGCGCAGATTCCTGTGAATAGAGGAAGGACTACCCGATGATTGAGTTGCTTGCCCAGTTGCTCTGTGAGCCTTGCAATAGGAAGAAAGGAGCTAGTGCCTAGCCGGGGTGCTCAGTACGTCTTGAGTGTGGACTTTGGGAGAAACCCCTTGAAAAGGGTTTTTAGACCCAATAACTTTCGGGGCACCTACGGAGTAATCGGAGTTCCCTACACGCCCTACCATGACCTCTAATTGTTGGTGGTGAGTGTCCTGCACAGTGTGCAGACACAGGTTCCAGACAAGGTAGGGAGTATTGAAAGTAGCTCAACGCGCAGGTTCAAGCGCACTTAGGCCCAAGTCGCTCGTTGGCAAGCAGTTGACTTGTCTAAGCAAATCTAACTGTCGCAGCCACATCGCCATTTGGTTCCAACTCTCCGAGCTTAGGGACGCCAAAGCTTTTCATGCTGGCCTGAGAGGAGGAGAGGTCCCTCTCCGCTTCGCGGGATCGGGATTTCGGCTGCGGGCTCCCGCTTACTCGCTACGCTGGTCTCGCTCACGCCCGCAAATCGCCTCAAGTTCGAATCCCGTCTCCCGCGCCCTCGTTGAATCGCACCCTGGAGTCAGCAGTCATCTCCCGCTCCACTTCGGTTTCCGCTTCTCTATCCACGCCTGGATCCCCTCGACCGCGTCGTGCGTCTTCATCAGCTCACTCAGATAGATCTCTTCTGCGCGCGCCAAGCCCTTGTCGAAGTGCAGAGCGTCCCAGGCGTAGAAGGCCTTCTTGGCGTGCGCCAGGGCGGCGGGACTGAGCGCGGCCAGGCGCTCGATGGTGTCCGCGACCAGCGCGTCCAGTTCTTCGACGCGGGCGGCGCCGTTGGCCAAGCCGATGGCCAGGGCCTCGTCGCCCGAGATCTGGCGCCCGGTGAGGATGAGGTCGGCAGCGCGCTTCTGCCCCACCAGCGCCGCCAGTGCCACCACCGCTACCGGCGGGTAGCACGCCAACTTAATCTCGGGGAAGCCCCAGCTCGCGTCGCGGGCGGTATACACCAGGTCGCAAACCAGCGCCAGCTCGGCGCCTCCGCCCAAGCAAGCGCCGTGCACCCGCGCAATGGTGACCTTCTGCGAGCGCACGACGGCCAGGATGGCGCGATGCAGCTTTTCAAGCGCCACGCGGACCTTGTCGGGCGTATGCGCGGCGACATCCACGCCGGCGGAAAAACACTTCCCGCTGCCCCTGAAGATGATTGCAGTGACGTCCGGGCGCGGCTCGAGCGCAGCCAGGGCCTGATTGAGTTCGTCCATCATCGCCAGGTCGATGACGTTGAGCGGCGGGTTCGCGAGCGTGACCCGCGCCACCGGCGGTTCAATTGCCAGCACGATCTTCGAGGATGTGGTCGGAGAGGCTGCCATCTTCAAGAGCACAACACAAAGGACACGAAGTACGTACCAAGGATACTACGTGAAACCTTCGTGTCCTCTGTGGTGACGCTGGTCATTCGCTATCAGTCGCCGACCTTGCTGGCCTCGTGGTTGTGGTTTTCCAGGGTCAGCACCTGCTCGGCTTCCGCTTCGAGCTGGGGAGCGGAGCGCCGGCGCAGCTGGGCGATCCACTGCTGGAAGGAATCCATGTAGGTGAAGAAGACCGGCGTGATGTACAGGGTGAGGAGCTGGGAGACCACCAGGCCGCCGACCACGGCGAGGCCCAGGGGACGGCGGGACTCAGCGCCGGCGCCGAAGCCCATGGCGATGGGCAGCGTCCCCATCAGCGCGGCCATGGTGGTCATCATGATGGGGCGGAAGCGGACCAGGGCACCTTCGTAGATGGCCACGGAGGCGTTCTTGCCCTCGACGCGCTGCGCCACCAGCGCGAAGTCGATCATCATGATGGCGTTCTTCTTCACAATGCCCACCAGCAGGATGATGCCCACGAAAGCGTACAGGTTCAGGTCGCTGCCGAAGATCATTAGGGTGACGAGCGCGCCGAAGCCCGCCAAGGGCAGCCCCGAAAAAAGAATGGTGATGGGGTGGATGAAGCTTTCATACAGGATGCCGAGGATGATGTATATGACCAGGAGGGCCATCAGGCCCAGCACCCCCAGCCCCCGGAGCGACGATTCGAAGGCTTGGGCAGTGCCCTGGGGGCTGGCGGTTATGGTGGACGGCAGAACCTCGCGCGCTGCCTTCTCCACTTCGTCCTGCGCGGTTTCCAAGGCCACTCCCGGCTTGGTGTTAAAGGAAAGGGTGACCGCCGGAAGCTGTCCCAGGTGGTTCACCGAGAGCGGCCCCAGGTCCGGGACCACGGTGGCCAGGGTATCGAGGGGCACCAGCTTTCCGCCGACCGAGCGCACGTAAAGCAGCGAGAGGGAGCGCGGGTCGGCGTAGTACTGCGGCTCCAGCTCGACGATGACGCGGTACTGGTTGTTGGGCGCGTAGATGGTCGAGACCTGGCGGGAGGTATAAGCGGTCTGCAGGGCGGTCTCGATCTGCTCGGCGGTGATGCCCAGGGTCGCGGCGTGGTCGCGGTTGATGCGCACCTCCACCTGCGGGCTCTTGATCTGCAGGTCGCTGGTCACGTCCTGCAGGATCTTCAGTTCGCGCATCTTGGCTTCGAGCTTGGGGGCGTAGGCATAGAGCTCGTTGGTGTCGGCGTCCTGCAGCGCGTACTGGTAGGGACTCTTGGTCAGCGTGCCACCGACGCGGATGGGCGGCAGCATCTGCGGATAGGCTGCGATCCCCGGCAGCGAGTTCAGTTTGGGGCGCAGCTCCTGGATCACCTGCTCGGCGGAGGGACGTTCCGAAGCCGGCTTCATGCGCGCGAAGAAGCGGCCCACGTTGGTCGCGCCGCCGAAGCGGTTGTCCACGCTGGAGATGAACGAGATGATGTTCGGGTCGGCGGCCAGCACCTTGGCCAGCGCTTTTTGATGCGTCACCATGTCGTCGAACGACGTGCCCTGCGCCGATTCGGTGAAGATCAGGATCTGCCCTATGTCCTCATTGGGCAGAAAGCCCTTGGGGATGATGACGGCGAGGACGATGGTCGCGGCCAGCAGCGACAACCAAACCAGCATGGTCGCCGGGCGGTGGCGCATGACGAAGCCCAGGGTGCGCGCGTAGAGGCCCAGCGCGAAGTCGAAGACCCGTTCCGATTTCTTGTAGAAGCTGCCGTGGTGCTGCTCCTTGGTGGGACGCAGGAAGCGGCTGCACAGCATGGGAGTCAGCGTGAGCGAGACCAGGCCGGAGACCAGGATAGCGGCGCCGATGGTGACCGCGAACTCGTGCAGCAGGCGTCCCAGGATGCCGCCCATGAACAGCACCGGCAGGAACACCGCGGCCAGCGACAGGGTCATGGAGATGATGGTGAAGCCGATCTCGCGCGAGCCGCGCAGCGTGGCCTGCATGGGCTGCTCGCCGCCCTCCATGTGGCGCACGATGTTCTCCAGCATCACGATGGCGTCATCCACCACGAAGCCCACGGAGAGAGTCAGCGCCATCATGGACAGGTTGTCCACGGTGTAGCCCAGCAGGTACATCACAGCGAACGTCCCCACGATGGACATGGGCAGCGCCAGGCTGGGGATGATGGTGGCCGAGACGTTGCGCAGGAACAGGAAGATCACCAGGATGACCAGGCCGATGGTCAGCAGCAGGGTGAACTTCACGTCGTTGACCGAGTCGCGGATGGACACCGAGCGGTCATAGACGATGTCGATCTTAACCGAGGCTGGGATCTGTCGCTGGAAGGTGGGCAGCACCTGCTTGACGGCGTCCACCACCGCCACGGTGTTGGTCCCCGGCTGCTTCTGGATCGCCAGGGTGATGGCGCGGTCCTGGTTGAACCAACTGGCGATCTTGTCGTTCTCCACGCTGTCGATCACCCGGCCCAGCTCCGCCAGCCGCACCGGGGAGCCGTTGCGATAGGCCACGACCAGCGGGCGATAGGCCGCGGCGTCGGTGAGCTGTCCGGTGGCCTGCACGGTCACCGCCTGGTGCGGCCCGTAGAGCGTGCCGGTGGGCTGGTTGACGTTGCCGCGCTGGATGGCGGTCACCACCTCGTCCACGCCGATGCCGCGCGTGGCCAGCGCCCGCGGGTCGAGCTGCGCGCGCACCGCGTACTTCTGTGAGCCGAACACCTGCACCTGGGCCACGCCGCTGATCATCGAGATGCGCTGCGCCAGCATGGTCTCCGCATACTCATCCACCTGGGAGAGCGGCAGCGTGGGCGAACTGAGTGCCATGTAGAGCACGGGCTGGTCCGCCGGGTTCACCTTCTGGTAGGAGGGCGGCGCGGGCATGTCCTGAGGCAGGTCACGCGCCGCTTTAGCGATCATGGCCTGCACGTCCTGCGCCGCGGCGTCGATGTTCCGGTCCAGGCTGAACTGCAGGGTGATGGAGGTCGCTCCCAGCGAACTGGCCGAGGTCATCGAATCCACTCCGGCGATAGTGGAGAACTGCTTCTCCAGCGGCGTGGCCACCGCGGAGGCCATGGTCTCCGGGCTGGCGCCGGGCAGGCTCGCCGACACCTGAATGGTGGGGAAGTCCACGTTGGGCAGGTCGCTGACCGGCAGGGCCCGGTAGGCCACCACGCCGAACAGCAGGATGGCCGCCATGACCAGGGTGGTCATGACCGGGCGGCGAATGAAGGGCTCGGCGATATTCATTTTGCGCTGCTTGCACCGGCCGCGGGCGAGGCTCCCGCCTGCCTGATTTCTACGCGCGAGCCCGGCACCAGGCGCAGCTGGCCGTCGGTGACCACGCGCTCGCCCGGCTGCACTCCTTGCTCGATGATGGTCGAGCCTTCTACCGCCTCCCCCGCCTTCACCGGGCGCTGCTCGGCCGTCATGTCACTCTTGATGACGAAAACAAACTGCCCAAGCTGCCCGGTTTGGACTGCGGGCGTGGGGACAAGGACCGCGTTCGGCCGCTCGCTCAGCCGCAGCACCACGTCCACGAACTGGCCGGGCCACAGCCGCCGGGAGGGATTGGCGAACGTTCCCTTCATTCGAATGGTCCCCGTGGTCGGGTCCACGGTGTTGTCCACGAAAGTCAGCGTGCCTTCTTCCGGCGTCGTTTCGCCGGGCGCCACCGCCTGCACCTTCAGCTTGCCGGCGGAGGTCTGCGCCTTGACCTGCGGCAGGTAGCGCTCGGGCACGGCGAATTCCACGTAGATGGGGGTGAGCTGGTTGATGGCCACCAGCACCGACTTATCGTCGTTCTCCTTGACGATGTTGCCGCGGTGCACCAGCAGGCTTCCGGTGCGGCCGGAGAGTGGCGCGAAGATCTTGGTGTATGCCAGCTGGAGCCGGGCGGTCTCCACCGCGCTCTTGTCGGCCTGGGCGGCGGCTTCCATCGCCTCCGCTTGGGTGCGGTACTGGTCATACTGCTCGCGCGCCACCACCCCTTCTTCCATCAGCTTGGCGTAGCGGGTGGCCTGGGCGCGGGCGTTGGCGGCCTCCGCCTGGTCGCGCGCCATCGTGGCTTGCAGGCGCTTCAGGTCGGACTCGAGGGGCCGGGGGTCGAGGGTGAACAGGAGCTGGCCCCGCTGGACGTCGTCGCCTTCCTTGAAAAAGACGCCGGTGAGCTCGCCGGGAACCTGCGTCTTTACCTGCACGGTGTTGTAGGCCTGGACGTTACCGATGGCCCGCAGCTCCACGGGCACGGTCTTCTCGATCGCGGGCGCGACCACCACCGGGACCGCGATGGAAGGGGCGCTTTGCGCCTTTTGACTGGAACAGCCGGGCATCAAGAACAACCCGGCCGAGAGCAACAACAGGCTGAAAATTCTAGTGAGGTTCCTCATGCTGGAAAGCGCCGCACCCGTCTGCAGGCCGGCGCAGCTTTATTGTAATCGCTCCCCCCGCTCCGCGCCTGCCAGCGGGTTCATTTATAATCAACGATCCACAATCTAACAGATGGTCTCCTCTGGACTGGAGCTGCAATAAGAATGATCCGCTTTCTGCAGACCCCGGGCACGCTCCGCAAGCTCATCCTGGGCGGGGTAGTGCTGTTTGCCGGCGTAGCCATGGTGATCTACCTGATTCCCGGCTTCCTGACCACGGACGCCAGTACGGCCACGGGCATATTGGCCCAGGTGGGCAACCAGCAGGTCACCCTGACGGAAGTGGAGCAACAGGCGAACCTGTCGGCCCGCCAGCAGTTTCCCCGGGGGGTACCGGAGATGATCATGCCGCTGTTCCTGCAGCGCGCCGCCGAGCAGATCATGGTGCGCAAGGCGATGCTGGTCGAGGCCTCGCGCCTGGGATTGAAGGTCAGCGATGAGGAACTCGCCGATGAACTGCGCCACGGCCCCTTCGCGGCCGAGATTTTCCCTAGGGGCCAGCGCATCTCCATGGAGGAGTACGAGACCTTTGTCCAGAACAACTTCCAGATGGGCGTGCCACAGTTCGAGGCGCTGATCCAGGACGACCTGCTCCTAAGCAAACTGCGCGGGCTGATCGAGAGCGGCATCACCGTTTCCGACGCCGACTTGGAGCGCGACTACCGCTTGCGCAACACCAAGGTCAAGCTGCAGTACGCCGTGCTGACGCCCGAGGAGATCTCCAAGCTCATTCATCCCACGGAATCCGAGCTGCGCGCCTACTTCGAATCCAACAAGAGCCGCTACGCCAACGCGCTTCCCGAAAAGCGCAAGGCGCGCTATGCGCTCATCAGCCTGACCGCACTCCAGGGCCAGGTTCAGGTCACCCGCGACGACCTGCAACGTTACTACAGCGACCGCCAGGACCAGTTCCGCTTGCCCGAAGAGGTGAACGTCCGGCACATCCTCATCAAGACGCCCTCCCCCGGGCCCGACGGCAAGGTGGATTCCAAAGGAGTGGAGGCATCACGCGCCCGCGCCCAGGACCTGCTGAAGCAGCTGAAGGCCGGCGCGAAGTTCGAAGACCTGGCCCGGAAGTATTCCGAGGACCCGGGCAGCAAGGACAACGGCGGATTGTACGAGAAAGTCGAGCGCGGCCGCATGGTGCCGGAGTTCGACAAGGCCGCATTTTCGCTGCCCAAGGGACAGCTCAGCGACTTGGTGCAGACCTCATTCGGCTTCCACATCATTCGCGTGGAAGACCATCAGCCGGCCCACCTGCGGTCCCTGGACGAGGTGAAGAGGGAGATCGAGCCCGCAGTGGCGCTGGAGAAAGCCGCGCGCGCCGCGGAGGCGCTGGCGCGCACCCTGGAGAGCGAAGGGCGCACCTTGGGCCTGGAGAAGGCCGCGGCCAAGCACGGCCTGACCGTTGTGACCACGGACTACTTCGGCCGCAGTGATTCCTTGCCGGGAGTGGGCGTGGCTCCCGAGTTTCTGGAAACGGTTTTTGCCGCGCGCAAGGAGGCGCCGCCCGCGCTGGCGCGCGTGGAGCAGGGATACGCCCTGGTCGAAGTCACGGACATCAAGCCTCCCGCCGCCCCCACCTTTGCCGACATGCGTTCCACCGTCGCCACCGACTTCAAGGAAGAGCGCGGTTCCTCGCTGCTGTTCACGCGGACCCAGGAGCTTGCCGACCGCGCCCACGCCGAGCATGACCTGGCGCGCGCGGCCCGGGAGCTGGGCGCCAAGCTCGAGACCAGTGAGCCGGTCGCTCCCGAAGGCCAGGTCCCCGACATCGGCCAAATGACCGGCCCGGCGTCGACGGCATTCACCATGAAGCCGGGCGAGATTAGCGGGCCCATCCGCGCTGGTGCCAACGGCGTGGTGCTCACGGTCATCGAGCGGCACGAGCCCTCCCTGGCCGACTTCGAGCAGTCCAAGGACCAGGTCCGCGAGCGGCTGCTGGCCACCCGGCGCGCTGACCTCATGGAGATCTATGTTGAGAACCTCCGGGAGCGCATGAAGAAGGACGGCCGCCTGAAGATCAACCAGAAGGAGATGGACCGCATCACCCGGTCGCGCGGCCCGCTGGGCGGAAGCTAGGGAAGCGTCGCGCGGGGTCTCCGTAAAGCTATGCCCTTTGAGCGCGCCTCCGGCATCTTGCTGCACCCCACCTCGCTGCCCTCGCGCGGCGGCATCGGAGACCTGGGCCCCGCCGCCTACGACTTCCTCGACTTCCTCGCCGCGGGAAAGCAGCGGCTGTGGCAGGTGCTGCCCCTGGGTCCGCTGGGCTATGGCAATTCTCCCTACTCCGCCACCTCCGCCTTCGCCGGCAACCCTCTGCTGATCAGCCTGGAGCGGCTGGCCGAGCGCGGCTGGATCGCGCCCCAGCGCCTGGCGGCGCTGCCGGAAAGCGTGGCACAGGTGGGCTACGAGCAGGTCTCCGCCAGCAAGTTCGAGCTGCTGCGGGAGGCGGCCGGGAACTTTCTGCAGCGGGCCACGGGAGCGCAGAACATGCGCTTCGAGCGCTTCTGCAGAGAGAACCGCTGGTGGCTGCGCGACTATGCGCTCTTCGACCTGCTGCGCCGCGAAAACCGCTTGGTGCGCTGGAACCGCTGGCCGCGCGAGCTGGCCCGCCGGGAACCGGCGGCGCTGGAAAAAGTCTGCGCCGCGCAGGTCGCCGAGCTGGAAGGGGAGTGTGTCCTCCAGTTCTTTTTTTACGAGCAGTGGGGAGCGCTGCGGCGAGCCTGCCACCAGAAGGGTGTCCGCCTGATCGGCGACCTCGCCATATTCGTCAACTACGACAGCTCCGACGTCTGGACCCATCCCGAGCTCTTCCGCCTGAACGACGACCTCGACATGCAGGTGGTGGCCGGAGTCCCGCCTGACGCCTTCAGCAAGACCGGCCAGCGCTGGGGCAATCCCATCTACCGCTGGGACGCGCTGGCCGGGCGCGGCTATGACTGGTGGGTGGAGCGCATGCGCTGGGGCCTGCGCGCCTGCGACATCGTCCGCCTCGACCACTTCCGCGGTTTCGACCAGTACTGGGAGATTCCCGCCAGCGAGCCCACCGCCGTCCACGGCCGCTGGGTGGATGGCCCGCGCGACGGACTCTTCGACGCGCTGCGCCACGCCCTGGGCGAGCTGCCGCTCATCGCCGAGGACCTGGGCTTCATCACTCCCGAGGTACATGCCCTGCGCCAGCGCCTGGGCATCCCCGGGATGCGGGTGATGCAGTTCGGCTTCGGCGACCCGGGAGCTGAGATCCATCTGCCGCACCGCTTCGAGCCCAACACCGTGGTCTACCCCGGCACCCACGATAACGACACCACGCGCGGCTGGTGGGAGTCGCAGGCCACCCCCGAGGAGCGCCGCGCCGCCGAGGCCTATCTGACTCCCGGCTCCGACGGCATCCACTGGGCCTTCATCCGCGCCGCCGAAGCCTCGGTGGCCAACCTGTGCGTGATTCCTTTGCAGGACATTCTCGGACTGGGCAGCGAGGCGCGCATGAACGTCCCCAGCAAGGCGGAAGGGAACTGGGCCTGGCGCTACGCTCCCGGCAGCCTCACGCCGGAGCTGGCCGCCCGCCTGGCCGCACTGAGCGAAGCCAGCGGCCGCGACTCGACTGCGCCGATTGAAGGCTCTCAGGAAGAGGGCGAGGAGTTCGTGGCCTAGACGCGCTTAGCGAGCGGGCAGTTTGCAGGCGGCCTGAGCAGCCGCGCCGCACTTCTGGAAATACTTCCCCATTCTTTTACCGATGTCGTCCAACTCTTTCTCTGACATTTGCTTCTGGCACTCCTGAAAGAGCTGGCGCTCCTCCTTGCGGATATGTCCTTCGAGCAGGTCGGCGAAGCGGACCATCTCCTCGCTCTTGAGCGTCCGGCGGCGGGCTGCGGCGAAGGCGCGCCGGAGCTTCTTGTGTTCGCCGAGCAACTCGCGCACCAGCGGCGCTGCCACTGCCAAACGCCGCGCGGCGGGGAAGAGGTACTCTTCCTCCGCCTGGAAGTGGAAGCGCACGTCCTCGGCGTAGAGCTCGAGCATCTCCCGCTGCAGGATGCTTCGCGGGGCGCGCTTGCGGTGGATGCGCATGCACAGCACCAGGGCGCGGAAGTGCTGGCGCGAGAGCGGCACCAGATTGGCATCGCGCTTCATGCCTCGACTTTACTAAATCCCGGTCAGCGATGAAAATAGCCCATCGCTTCGGCGAGAGGAGCCTCGATGCCCGTGACCGGCGAAATCATCCGCATGATGAACTACGTGGACGACATCTCCACCACCCTGCGGCGCATCACCGCCAACTTCCCCTTCATGACCGACGAGGAGAAGAAGCGTCTGGCCGAGTACATGCGCCAGGCCGATCCCAACTACAACGCCGTTCTGGAGCGGCTGGAGAAAGGCCAGTAAGTGGCTGAGGTCCGCACCATCGCCGTTATCGGCGCCGGCATCATGGGCCGCGGCATCGCCCACGCCGCCGCGCTCGGCGGCTACCGCACCATCCTCGAGGATATCCTGCCGGCGAGCCTGCGCAAGGCGGAGAGCGAGATTCGCACCAACCTCGACAAGGCCGTCGAACTGGGCAAGGTGGGCCGCGCCGACGCCAACGCCGCCCTGGGCCGCATCGAGTACGCCGGTTCGATGGAGGAGGCCGCCCGCGCCGCCGACCTGGTCATCGAAGCCGTCCCCGAGGAGCTGGAATCCAAGATCGAGATCTTCACCCTGCTCGACAAGATCTGCCGCCCCGGCACCATCCTGGCCTCGAACACCTCGTCGCTCTCGGTCACCGAGATCGCCTCCGTCACCTACCGAGCCCCCAAGTGCCTGGGCATGCACTTCTTCAACCCGGTGCACAAGATGAAGCTGCTGGAGATCGTGCGCGCGGTCGAAACCGACGAGGAGACGCTCGCCGCCGCGGTCGAGGTCGGCCGCTGCATGGGCAAGGAAGTGGTGGTGATCAAGGAGTCGCCGGGATTCATCACCAGCCGCATCAACGCCATGATCGGCAACGAGGCCTTCTACATGCTGCAGGAGGGCATCGCCTCGGCCGCTGACATCGACAAGGCGCTCAAGCTCGGCCTCAACCATCCCATGGGACCCTTCGAGCTGGTGGACTTGGTGGGCCTCGATACCCGCCTGCACATCCTGGAGTACCTGCACAAGACTCTGGGAGAGAAGTTCCGCCCCGCGCCGCTGCTGATCGAGTACGTCAAGGCCGGCCGGCTGGGTCGCAAGTCCGGCCGCGGCGTCTTCGACTACCCCGAAAAGAAGCCCGCCCCGATGGAGCCGGTGGGGAAGGGCTAGCCGTCGGCGCTCTCCTGTTCTGCTCAGGGTTGTCGGTCGGGCGACGGGGAAAGCTCGTACTTGGTTCGGGGATGCGGCTCGCCCGAGATCACGGTCGTGATCGGCTCCCCGATCCCGAACACCCAGGGGAACTCCGTCCCGAACTCGGCCATGTGCTCCGGCGGAAAACACACCCACGCCGGCCGTACCGCGGCCTGGATCTGTATATCCCGCCGCTCGCAAACCAGCTTCCATTGCTGCGGCGGCCCAGGGCAGGGTGTCTCTTTCTTGGACGGTGGCTTGCCCGCGTCGCTTGTCTGGTCCGTGCGCCGGCACTCGTTCACGTCGGTGCGCAGCTGGTACTGGCGCCGGTCGCTACCGGCGGTCCTGGTGCCGTGGAAGGCGTAAGTCCAGCGCGTGGTGGTGATCGCGGTGCCCCCCGGGTCCCTATGGGTCACGGTGAGTGTGCCTTTGTCCTCTAAATGCGCGACGGGTGGGTCGTTACCCAGGGTGGTTTCGGACTCGCCGGACACGTTCACGGCGCAGTGGCCGCCGCAGCCCCAACCCCAAGCGACCGTCCGGTGCGACGTGAAGATCGCCGAGCCGCCACCCGCGGCGAAAGCCGCCACGGCCATCAACGCCAAGATTGTTCGCATCTCCAACGGTAGGCACCTGCGCATGGAGGGTCTCCGCGTCCAATGGTACAAGGCCGCGGCATTAGAGCGCAGCACGCGGCGCCTTGCAACCATAGGAGGTTAGGGGGCGGGCTCGCCCCAAAGGGTCCTGGTTTCAGTGCTACCATAGGCCCTAAGAGGAGCCTTCACCCCGGCCAAAAGCATGGAAACCTTTTCCGGCCCCACCCGTCCAATCCAGGAGAGCATAGGTTCCCGGAACCAGGCGGGTTCCTGGCGCGTATCTCTCATAGAGAACATGAGGCTGCTGACCGACATCTTTGGCCAGACCCTGCGCACCCTTTGGGCGCACAAGCTGCGCTCCTTTCTGACCATGTTCGGCATCGCCTGGGGCGTAGGGTCGCTGCTGCTGCTGATCGGGCTGGGCGAGGGCTTCCGCTCCGGCAACAAGAAGCAACTGGACACCATCGGCGAAGACATCATGTTCATGTTCGGCGGCCGCATCCCGGCCGTCGAGGGCAGCTTCAGCTCCATGAAGTTCTTCAACCTGACCTTCGACGACTATATGGCGGTGAAGAGCGAGGCCAAGCACCTGCGCGCCGTCGGCCCGGTGCTGAACCGCGGCGACATCCGCGCCGTCAGCGACTACAACAGCACCAACGGCCAGGTGTTCGGCGTGACCGCCAACTACCCCGAGATCCGCTACATGCCCCAGGGCATCGGCC
>DASYVL010000126.1 GCA_035937135.1 Terriglobales bacterium | reverse complement strand
GTGGAGCCCGAGGTGCAGGCCTACGCCATGGCCAAGTACTCGCGCTCGGCGCTCTCCATGAAGGAGTCCCTCAAAGAGATAAACGAGCAGAAGGCGGAAAAGTTTCTCAATACCTTCTACTTCCAGTACGGGCACCGCTCTATCGCCGACCTGGCGCACATCGCGCTGGCTATCGAGCGGCTTTCCATCCTGGCGGCCATCGCCATCGTGGACGAGCCGCGCTGGGACGGGCAGGAGCGCTCCACCCGCTACCAGGACTTCAAGAAGAGCGGCTACTACGTCCCGGACTTCGGCGGCGACGAGGAATCGGGACGGCTTTACCAGGAGACCATCGCGTTCCTGTTCGCCGAGTACGAACGGTTCTCGGAGGGGATGTTCCGGTATCTCGAGGAGCGGACGCCGCGGCCCGCGGAGATGAAGCCGGAGGCCTACGAGCGCACGCTGCGCGCCCGCGCCTTCGATCTCTCACGCTACTTTCTTCCCCTGGCCGCCTACACCTCGCTGGGCGAGATCGTGAACGCCCGGACGCTGGAGAACCAGATCGCGCACCTGCTCTCGCACACTCACGGCGAGGTGCGTCAGCTCGCGGAGCTTTTGAAGAAGGCGGCGCGCGAGCCCGCCTACAACGCGAATCATGACGCCTGGCGGGCATTGGTGGAGGAGGTCCGGGCGCTCGATCCGGTGCTGGGCGAGCGGGCGGCGCAGGCGTTGTTGAAGGAGGTCCGGGCGGCGCCCACGCTGGTGAAGTACGCCGAGGCCAATCCCTACGAGATCGAGACCCGGCGAGAGCTACGCCAGGCGGCCGCGGAGCTGATGGCCGGCGCCGAGATCGCCCAGGTCAACCGGGTGGACCTGCTGGAGGACGATGCGCTCGAGGTCGAACTGGCCACCACGCTGCTCTACGCGCACTGTCACTATCCCTATAAGCAGATTTGCAAGCAGGTGAAGGGGCTGGAGGGCGCGCGCCGCGAGGAGATCGTCGAACTGGGAATGAAGCACCGCGGCAAGCGCGACGAGCTGCTGCGGCCCTTTGCCTGCGGGCAGAGGTTCCGCTTCGACATCCTGATGGATATCGGTGGCTTCCGCGACATGCACCGCCACCGCCGCTGCGTGCAGATTTTGCAGGGCTTCACCGCGGCGCACGGCTACGAGACGCCGGAGGAGATTTCCGGCGCCGGGATGCGGGAGCGATACGATGCGGGGATGACGCGCGCGGCCCAGGCCGCGGCGCAGCTCACGACGCAGCGGCGCGCCGCGGGCCATGCCGAGAGCGAAGAGAGCGCGCAGTATCTGCTTCCTCTGGCCTATCGCTGCCGGACGCTGTTCAAGATGGACTTTGCCGAGGTGCTCTACATCGCCGAGCTGCGCACCACGCCCGCGGGCCACTTCTCCTATCGCAACGTGGCCTACGACATGTATCGGGACGTGGCGCGGAAGTATCCGGCGCTGGCGAAGTATTTCCGGGTGACGGACGTGAGGGAGCCGGTGGACCTGCTGAAGCGGTAACTGGCCGGTTTCTCCTGTTTCGCCTTTTATTCGCTGTTGGGCGAGGTTTCGGGTATAATCCGGGCGTCGTGCAGGCTTGTTCCGAATCCGGAACAAGAAACAGATTCCCGGCTTGGGCTGGCTTTTTCGGTGTAGAAAGCGCCGACGCAAGACTTTAGGAGAGCATTCATGGCTGACGAGAAGGGCAAGGCGATCGACCTGGCAATGGCGCAGATCGAGAAGCAGTTCGGCAAAGGCTCCATCATGCGGCTGGGGTCGAAGGGGCCCATCGTTCCCATCTCCGTCATCCCCACAGGCGCCATCTCCTTCGACCTGGCGCTGGGCGTGGGCGGCTTCCCCCGCGGCAGGGTGGTGGAGATCTTCGGCCCGGAGGCCTCGGGCAAGACCACCATCGCGCTGCAGGTCATCGCCGAGGCGCAGAAGACGGGCGGCATGGCCGCCTTCGTGGACGCCGAGCATGCCCTCGATCCCGCCTACGCTAAGAAGCTGGGCGTGGATGTGGACAACCTGCTGGTGTCGCAGCCCGACTGGGGCGAGCAGGCGCTGGAGATCGCCGAGGCCCTGGTGCGCTCGAACGCCATTGACGTGCTGGTGGTGGATTCGGTCGCCGCGCTGGTCCCCAAGGCCGAGCTGGACGGCGAGATGGGCGACCACCACGTCGGCCTGCAGGCGCGCCTGATGTCGCAGGCGCTCAGGAAGCTCACCGGCATCGTCTCCAAGTCGCGCACCTGCATGATCTTCATCAACCAGATCCGGGAGAAGATTGGCGTGATGTTCGGCAACCCGGAGACCACCTCCGGCGGCCGGGCGCTGAAGTTCTACTCCTCGGTGCGCATCGACATCCGGCGCATCGCCGCCATCAAGGAAGGCGACCAGGTGGTGGGCTCGCGCACCCGGGTGAAGGTGGTGAAGAACAAGGTCGCGGCGCCCTTCCGCGACGCCGAGTTCGACATCCTCTACGGCGAAGGCATCTCCCGCGAGGGCGACCTGCTAGACCTGGCCGTGACCCAGGGGCTGGTCGAGAAGTCTGGCACTTGGTTCAGCTTCCGCGGGGAGCGCCTTGGGCAGGGCCGCGAGAACGCGCGCAACTTCATGCGCGAGAACAAAGACATCACCCAGAAGCTGGACGTCGAAGTGCGCCAGGCCCTTGGCCTGCTCGCCCCCGCTGCGCCCGCCCCCGTCCCCGCCGAACCCATGCAGAAAGAGCAGGCTCGGGCCGTGGCACGGAAGTGAGAGCGGCGTAGCTCTTGCTGAGGGATTCCTTGGCTGGCGACCCCATTCTTAGGATTGTCATCCCGAGCGAGCGCGACCCGAGTCCGCCCAGGCGGACGAGGAAGTGCGAGTCGAGGGACCTAGGGCCCTCCAAGTCGAGTGACGGGAAGATTGTAACGGTGGCGCCGGAGCGGGACAAACGGGTGCGGCTTTTTCTGTGCGCGGCGGCGCGGCGGCGGTGATATAAAAGCCCTTGGTCCCGCGGACAAGCATGAAGCCCGTCATCGCCATCTACCCCGGCTCTTTCGACCCGCTGACCAACGGGCATCTGGACCTGGTCGAGCGCGGCAGCAAGATCTTCGACGAACTCATCGTCGCCATTCTGCGCCACCCGGAGAAAGCCCCGCTGTTCACCCTGGAGGAGCGGCGCGAGATGCTGGAGAGCATGACCGCGCGCTTCAAAAACGTACAGGTGGACACCTTCGACGGCCTGCTGGTGGACTATGCGCGCAGCAGGGGAGCGGGCGCTGTGCTGCGGGGCATCCGCGCCATCAGCGACTACGAGTACGAGCTGCAGATGGCGCTGATGAATCGGAAGCTCGATCCGAAACTGGAGACCGTGTTCATGATGCCGGCGGAGAAGTACTCGTACCTGAGTTCCCGGCTGGTGAAGGAGATTTCACGCCACGGAGGCTCGGTGCGCGGGCTGGTGCCGGCGATGGTGGAAGAGGGCCTGCGCGCCAAGGTCAATCGCGTCGCAAAACCCGTCCCCATTCAGGCCAAGCGAGGGAGCAAGAAACAAAGATGAGCGCCACAGCGGAAGTGAAGACGTCGCCCCTCACGCAGCGCATCCAGCGCATCGAGATCTCCGCCACGCTGGCGGTGGTGAACGAAGCCGAGAAGCTGCGCGCCGCCGGCGCCGACCTGGTGGATTTCGGCGCGGGCGAGCCGCACTTTGCCACGCCCCAGCACATCAAGGATGCCGCGGTCGCCGCCCTCGCAGCGAACTTCACCAAGTACACGGCGGTGGCAGGGACGGCCGAGCTGCGCGACGCCATCGTGCGCCGGCACGCCGTTGACCTGGGTTCGGGATACAAACGCGAGGAGGCCATCGCCTCCGTCGGTGGCAAGCACGCGCTGTTCAACGCCATCCAGGTGCTGGTGGACCACGGCGACGAGGTCATCGTACCCGTGCCCTACTGGGTCTCGTTCAAAGACATCATCCAGTACGCGGGCGGCGCCTGCGTCTTCGTCGAGACCGATGAGCGGCAGGGCTTCCAGCTCACCGCCGCGATGATCGAGCGCGCCCTCACGCCGCGCACCAAGGCCATCATCCTGAACTCGCCGTCGAATCCCTCGGGCGCGGTCATGAGCGCTGCGGACATCGCGGCCATCGTGCGCCTGGCGCACCAGCGCGGCATCTACGTGGTCTCCGACGAGTGTTACGTCTATCTGGATTTCGCCGGGAAGCCGTTCTCCGCCGGCTCGCTCACCGACTGCAAGGAGCATCTGGTCATCATCGGGTCGCTGTCGAAAACCTACGCCATGACGGGATGGCGGCTGGGCTACGCCTTGGCGCCGGCGCCGATCGTTTCCGCCATGCAGAAGCTGCAGAGCCAGTCCACTTCGAACCCGACCTCCATCGTGCAGAAGGCGGCAGTGGCGGCGCTCAACGGGCCGCAGGAGTGCGTGGCGGAGATGCGCGCCGACTACATCCGGCTGCGCGACCAGATCGTCACCGGCTTACGCGGGATTTCGGGCGTGGCCTGCACCCAGCCCGAAGGGGCGTTCTACGCCTATCCCAACGTTTCCAGCTACTTCGGGCGCGGCGGCATCCAGTCGGCTTCGGACGTTGCCGGACGCCTGCTGCGCGAGGCGGGCGTGGTCACCGTCCCCGGCGAGGGCTTCGGCACGCGCGAGCACATCCGCATCTCCTATGCGACCTCGGCGGCGGAGATCGAGAAGGGCCTGGGGCGCATGCGCAAGTTCTTCGGCGCGCTTTAACAGCGGCTGGAACAGGGCCTCCGTGCTCCCTCGTATCCTTTGTGGTTAGGTTTTTTCCCGCGCTTGTTACCATAGTCCGCTCTCATGTCCGACCTCTATCCACTGCTGCTGTTGCCCGAGTTCAAGGAGCGCGTGTGGGGTGCGCGCGACCTGGCACCCATCTATCCCAACTACAAGATCGAAGGCGAGCCCATCGGCGAGGTGTGGCTGACCGGTGACGACTGTCGCGTGGCCAACGGCCGGCTCACGGGCCAGACGCTGGGCGTGCTGGCGCACCGCTATGGGCGGGAGCTGGTGGGTGAGGCTGCGCCCCAGGCGGAGCGCTTTCCCCTGCTCGTCAAGTTTCTGTTTCCCCGCCAGAAGCTGTCGGTGCAGGTGCATCCCAGGGACGAGGACGCGAGGCGCGCGGGCCTCCCTTGCGGCAAGAGCGAGTGCTGGTACGTGGTGAAGGCGGAGATCGACGCGCAGGTCGGGCTGGGCCTGAAGCCCGGCACCCAACGCGCCGACTTCCAGGCCGCGGTCCGCCGCGGCGACCGCGCCGACCAGTTGCTCAACTGGATCTATATCAAGCCCGGCGAGATGATCTACAACCCCGCGGGCACGGTGCACGCCATCGGGCCCGGGTCGGTGCTGGTCGAGATCCAGCAGAACTCCGACACCACCTACCGTCTGTATGATTACGACCGCTCGCGCCAGCTGCACCTGGAGCAGGGTTTTCAGGTGATGCGGGAGCGCACGGGAGCCGGGCGGGTTGTGCGCGGCAGCCAGGAATCCATGCTGGCCGTTTCCCCGTGGTTCCGTGTGGAGAAGTTTCTGGTGGAGGGGGAAAAGATCCAGATCCACAAGAACACGCGACCGTCCTCGGCGTGGGTTGTGATGGGGCTCGATGGCTGTGGGGTGTTGGCGGCGGGCGGAAGCGAGACCAGCCTGGCCACGGGCGATGCGCTGGTCGTCCCGGCGGGGGTTGCGGAGTTCACGGTCCGGCCGCAGTGGCGTCTCGAGTATCTTTCCATCGCAGTGCCGGCGCCCGGGGCGCCGCATCCTCCGACCAAAGCGAGCTGAGAGGTTTGTGGGCAAAGCGAATTTCTATCCCGTGATCCTGGCCGGAGGAAGGGGAACGCGTTTCTGGCCCGTGTCACGCCGGCGGCGCGCCAAGCAGCTTTTGGCGCTCGACGGGAACGAGACCATGCTGCAGCAGACGGTCGCGCGGCTCGCGCCGCTGGCGCCGGCGCGGCGCTTCTGGGTCATCACCAACAGCGAACTGCGCCCGGAGATTCTCCGCCAGGTGCGCCGGCTGCCGGCAAAGCAGGTCCTCGCCGAGCCCGTGGGACGCAACACCGCCCCGGCCGTCGGATTGGCGGCGTTTCTGCTGATGCGGCTCGATCCCACAGCCATCATCGGAATGTTCCCCGCCGACCAGGTGGCGGCGGACGCCGCGCGCTTCCGCAAGGTGGTGCAGCAGGCGGCGATGATCGCCGGAGCGGGGGAGAACATCGTGGTCTTGGGCGTGAAGCCGACGCGCGCCGAGACCGGATATGGCTACATCGAAACCGGCGAGCAGATGGCGCCGGGCGTCCTTCGCGTGTGCCGCTTCGCTGAAAAACCCGATGCCGCGCGCGCCCAGGAGTTCTTGAGGGCCGGCAAACACCTCTGGAACAGCGGCGTGTTTGTTTGGAGCGCGCGCACCCTGGTAAACGCGCTGCGCGAACATCTGCCGGCGACCGCCGCGCGGCTGGAGAAGATCGCCGCGGCCCACGGCACGGGGAAGTTCGCCTCCGTGCTGCAACGCGAGTATCCCAAATGCGACAGCATCAGCATTGACTATGCGGTGCTGGAACCGCGCTCGGCCAAGGGAGAGGCGGCCTCAAAGCTCTACTGCATCCCGGCGGATTTCGGATGGAACGACCTGGGCTCCTGGGCATCGCTCTACGAGCACAGGGCGGGAGCAGACGGCGCCAACGTCAATATCAACGCCAACGTCATTCATGCAACTGGCCGCTACGAGCTAGACGCCTCCGGCAACTATGTCCACGCTCCCGGCAAGTTCGTCGCGGTCGTGGGCGTGAAGGATGTGGTGGTGGTCGAGACCGAGGACGCACTGCTCATCATCACCCGCGACCGCGCCCAGGACGTCGGCAAGATCGTGAAGCACTTGGAAGAGAAGAAGAGGAAGCATCTCCTGTAGCTGCCGGCAGCGACCGAGTGTTTTGTCCACTGACATCCAATTCGGCACCGACGGCTGGCGCGCGGTCATCGCCGACGACTTCACCTTCGACAACGTGCGCCGGGTCGCGGCGGCCGTCGCCTCCTACGTTCTGAAGCACGAAGACGCAGCCCGCGGCATGGCCGTGGGCTATGACACGCGCTTCGCCTCGCGCCGCGCCGCGGAGTTGGCGGCCGAGACGCTAGCAGCCGCCGGAATCCCCGTGTGGCTGTCGAACGACTACGTTCCCACGCCGGTGGTCTCGTTCACCGTGAAGCATCGCGGCCTGGCCGCAGGCGTGGTCATCACCTCCAGCCACAACCCGTGGAACTGGAATGGTCTGAAGGTGAAGGCGCGCTACGGTGGCTCCGCCTCGCCCGCCATCATGAAGAAGATCGAAGAAGAGCTGCGCGCGGGCGCGGCGCCCAAAGGCACAGCGGCGAAGATCGAGGCTGCCGACTTCAAGCCGGACTACGTCCAAGCCATCACCAGCCTGGTGGACATGGAGCGCATCACGCGCGCCGGCTTCCGCTTTGTGATCGACGTGATGTACGGCTCGGGCCGCGGCGTGCTGGCGGGAATCTTCCAGCAGCATGGCATCGAGCACCTAGAGATCCGCGGTGAGGTGAATCCGCTGTTTCCCGGCATCAACCCCGAGCCCATCGAGCCGCACGTGCGGGCAGCGCAGGAGGCGGTGGTGCGGGAGCGCGCGCATGCCGGCTTCCTCTGCGACGGCGACGCCGACCGCATCGGCGCGGTGGACGAGCGCGGCGGATTCGTCGATGCCCACAAGATCTTCTGCATCCTGCTGCGTTGGATAGTGGCGCGCCGCGAGTGGCCGGGCGAAGTGGCGCGCGCCTTCAACTCTACACATATGGCCGACCGCATCGCCGCGCGCTTCGGACGCACGTTGCACGTCACCCCGGTGGGCTTCAAATACCTGGGCGCCTTGATGATGGAGCGCGACATCGTGATCGCGGCCGAGGAATCGGGCGGCATCGGCATCCAGCGCCACCTGCCCGAGCGTGATGCGACGTTGAACGCGCTCCTGCTCGCCGGGGTGATGGCCGAGGAGAGCAAGACGCTCGCCCAATTGGTGGATCAGGTGCAACAGGAGTTCGGCCCACACTTCTACCTCCGCCGCGACCTGCACGTGGACGACGCGGTCAAGGAATCCGCCATCCAGCGCGCCTTAGACCTTAAAATGGGTAGTTTGAGCGGCTACAAGGTTCTGCGCCGGGAGAGCATTGACGGGGTCAAGCTGTACCTGGACGCCCCGCGGGAGCGCGATGGCGCCGAGCCCTGGCTGCTCTTGCGGGCTTCAGGCACCGAGCACCTGCTGCGGTTGTATGCCGAGGCATCGTCGCCGCAACTAGTTGCGGACATTCTGGGTGCGGCCGAATCTTTCGTAAACGCGGGATGACGGAACTAAGGAGTGGTGGATTGACGGAAGCGTCCACGCAATCGCACGATGCCGGAGCGGCGAGGCGGTATAACCGCATCCGGCGCGAACTGGGCATCGCCGACTTCCTGCTGGGCGTGGGAATGTTCGGGGCCCTTCTGGCCACGGGCTGGACCGGCCACCTGCGCGACCTTGCCTACTGGGCCGCGCGGCAGAACTACACCCTCGCCGTCTTCTTCTACGTGGTGCAGCTCATGCTGCTGAACAAGCTGCTGGGAGTGGGCCTCGACTACTACGGCTTCCGCCTGGAGCACGAGTACCACCTCTCCAATCAGAAGGTGAAGTCCTGGGTCTGGGACGAGCTCAAAGGATGGCTGGTGGGTCTGGTGCTGGCCACGGTGGTGGTCGAGCTCATCTACCTGGCCATCCGCCTGGCGCCGCAGTACTGGTGGCTGATCGCCTGGGTAGTGTTCATCGTGCTCTTCATTTTCTTCACCCAGGTGGCGCCCATCGCCGTCTTCCCGCTCTTCTACAAGTTCGTCCCGCTGGAGGACGAAGACCTGAAGCAGCGCCTGCTGCGCCTGAGCGAGCGCGCCGGGACCAAAGTCCGCGGCGTGTACGAGTGGAAGCTCTCGGAGAAGAGCCGCAAGGCCAACGCGGCGCTGGTGGGACTGGGGAACACCCGGCGCATCATCCTCGCCGACACCCTGCTCAAGGACTACTCTCACGACGAGATCGAAGCGGTGCTGGCCCACGAGCTCGGCCACCACGTGCACAAGCACATCCTGCAGAGCATCGTGGTACAGGTGGGGATCACCCTCGCCGGCTTCTGGGCGTCGAACTGGGTGCTGCGCTACGCCATCGAGCGGCGGGGAATGTTCCTGAACCTCTCCGACTTCGCCGGGCTGCCGCTGCTGGCGCTGGTCTCGACGGTGATGTCGTTCCTGCTGATGCCGGCGCTGAACGCCTACTCCCGCCGCAAGGAGCGCCAGGCTGATCGCTACAGCTTCCAGGCCATCCCCAGCATCGGGCCGTTCGTTTCTTCCATGAATAAGCTGTGCGAGCAGAACCTGGCGGAGCGCGAACCCTCACCCGTGGTGGAGTGGTTCTTCCACTCCCATCCGGCGATTTCCAAGCGCGTGGCCGCGGCGGAAGCCTGGGCGCGGACGCAACGCGCGGCCAGCTAGCGCCTGTTGTTCAGTAGCGCTTCCACTCGCTTCAAGTCATCCTCCGTGTCCACCCCGATGGTGTCGTAGGGCGTCTCGGCCACGTGGATGGGGATGCCGTTCTCCAGGAAGCGCAGTTGCTCCAGGCGCTCCGCGCGCTCGAGCGCCGACTCGGGAAGCGCGGCGAAGCGGTCGAGCGCGGCTTTGCGGTAGGCGTAAAAGCCGAGGTGCTTGAAGTAGCGGACTGCGCCCGCGGCATCGCGGTCGTGGGGAATGGCGGCGCGGGAAAAATAGAGCGCGCGCCCGGCGGCGTCCGTCACCACCTTCACGGCGTTGGGATTGGGGACGTCGGTGGACGAGCACGGCGTCTTCAAGGTCGCCACCTGGACGGCGGGATCGGCGAAGAGCGCGAGCAGCGCGGCGATGTGCTCGGGGTGCGCCAGGGGCTCGTCGCCCTGGATGTTGAGGTAAACGTCGGCGGCCATGGATGCCGCCACCTCATGCACGCGCTCGGTGCCGCTGCGATGCGCGCTCGAAGTCATGCGCACGCTCCAGCCGCGCTCGTGAGCCAGGGCGGCGACTTCCTCGGAATCCGTCGCCACCACAACCTCGGCCAGCCCGGAGGCTTGGCGCACCGCCTCATAGACGTGCGCCAGCATGGGCTTGCCCGCGATCTCGCGCAGGACCTTGCGCGGCAGCCGGGTGGATTCCAAACGCGCCGGGATGATGGCGATGGCTTTCATGAGTGGAGAGCGATTCTAGCCGCGCGAGAGCCCGCTGTCACCGCCGGGCGAGGTTTGACACTGTTTGCGCGCGACTCTTAGAATCGAGTTGCGCGTGATGTTTGCCCGCTGTTCGCGTCATTCCCAGAAGCGTCAGGGCCTCCCCGTTGGCGGCGTAGCTCAGTGGCTAGAGCGAGGGTCTCATAAACCGTTTCTGGCCACTTAGCTAAGTTGTTGGACGGAGGGCAGAAATCCCTGCAACCCATTTTTGCTCTGTAGGTTGGCCTGCTGTGCCAAGGTTTGTCTGGCTGTACTGAGATTAGCCGAAATGAATGCGGAGTCCCCACAAAAGTCCCCACAGTCAAGCTGAGGCGAAACGAAATGGTTTCGGCCCAGTTTCCGAAGCCACTATGCGGTCCAGTGAACCCTGGATGCGCCACGTATTCACCATCGGCGTCCGGGAATGTCCATGTCGGCGGCCGTATGTGGTCGTAATTCAATCACCTCAGGCCACCCAGAAAATTTCACTTGACAATACCGGCCATCTGTCCTATTGTCCTATGACAGTAGGCCGACCATGATATTTCAGATCAATTTCAAGTCGGGCATGCCGATCTATCTCCAGATGGTGGATCAGATCAAGGCCGCCGCCGCCTCAGGGGCGCTGCGGCCCGGCGAGGCGCTCCCCTCTATCCGTCCGCTGGCTGAGGAACTGCGCGTCAACCGCAATACCGTCGCCAAAGCCTATTCCGAGCTGGAAAGCCTGGGCGTAATTGAAACGCTGCCGGGGCGGGGTTGTTTTCTGAAAGAGAATCATTCGGCATTGCGAAAGGAAGTCCGGCGCAAGCTGCTGATCGAGGAGATCGACCAGGCCATCGTGCAGGCGCACCATTTGCAGGTGCCCCGCGATGAGTTCCTCGAATTGATCCATGAACGAATGGATGTACTCGACGACAAACGGCGCGCTAATGAAGATCACAAGGAGGTCTGACCGGCCATGAGCTCTCCCACTCCCGTTATCCAAGTCGAGAATCTCGCTTACGCTTACGGACGCACCGAGGCGGTCCATGACTTGAGCTTGAAGGTACAGCCGGGCCGGTGTTACGGACTCTTCGGCCGCAACGGCGCGGGCAAGACGACCACCATGAAGTGTCTGCTCAATCTGCTCCGTCCGCAGGGCGGGCAGGTGCGCGTATTCGGTCTCGATCCGGCCAAGGCCGAAGTCGCGGTGAAGCGCCGTCTGGCCTACGTGCCGGATCAGGTCGCGTTCTATCCGTGGATGAGCGTTCGCGAGACGCTCGATTACCTGGCGTCCTTTCGGGAGCGCTGGAACCGGAAGACCGAGCAGGAGCTGCTGGAGCGTTTCCGGCTCGATCCGGCGCAGCGCACGGGTGATCTGTCAAAGGGCCAGCGGACTCAGGTCGCGCTG
Organism: Terriglobales bacterium; assembly: GCA_035937135.1. NCBI lineage: Bacteria > Pseudomonadati > Acidobacteriota > Terriglobia > Terriglobales > Terriglobales bacterium. The sequence continues at coordinate 1,274 of DASYVL010000126.1, read as the reverse complement.
ATCGCGGCGGTCTGCCCGGAGACGGACTTGCTGGTGCTGGACGAACCGACGTCGGGACTGGATCCCATCGTCCGCCGCGAGTTCATCGAGACGGTGATCGGCGCCTACCAGGAAGGCAATCCGGGCAACCGCACGATTTTTGTTTCCACACACCTCATCACCGAATTCGAGGGATTGATTGACGAGTTCACGATCATAGACGGCGGCCGCGCCGTGCTGACGCTCGACGCCGACCAGGCCCGTGAGCGTTTCCAGAAAATCCGCGCGCGCTTTGCTCAATCGCTGCCGGAGCTCGACCTCAAAGCGGCGTTGCGCGTGCGCCGCAACGGGCGCGAACTGGAGTTGATCGCCAACGGCGCCGGCCCCGAATTGATGGAGCGCCTGCGGCAGCACAATCCGGAGGCCCTCACGACCGAGGCGCTGACGCTCGAGGAAATCTTTGTCGCGACCTTGAAATCGTAGGAGACGAGAATGACCGCCAAAACCACGAGAATCCTCAAGGAAGCACGCCCCCTTTTGTGGCCCTGGTGCGCCGTGACCCTCGCGGGCGCGCTGCCGCTCGTTCTGCGTCAGTCAGATCCCATCCTGCTTGGAAGCAATATTCTGGAGATCAGTTTAGTGTTCACCGGCGTAGGCATTCTGCTGCTGGCGACTCTCTCGCTAGGCAACGAATTCCAACACCGCACGCTTTCTCTCCTGCTCAGTCAACCCGTCAGCCGGATGGAAATCTGGGGCGAGAAGATGAGCGTCACGCTCGTCGCCGTCCTATCGGCGGCCATGGTTGTCTGCTATGGCTGGCGGTCTGCGCTTCAGGAAGAACCGAAGCTTTGGGTGTTCGGTGGCGCATTAGTCATCACCACCATCGCTTCGGCGACATTTTGGACGCTAATCGCGAGATCAACGCTGGGCGGCCTCGTCCTGAGCTGTATGGTCCCCTATTTCATCGTTATTGTTGCCTGGGCGACCCTGCCAGAGCGGATTCGTGAAACCGGAGATTTCTCCTTGCCGGCAGCCATACCCGTGGTTTCGATCGCCACCTTCGCCCTCCTGTGCTACGCAGGTGTGATGCTCTGGCTTGGCCGGCGAACGCTGGCGCGGTTCCAAGTGACGGGAGGAATGGCCGGCGACGATTTGCTGATGGCCGTTCCAGGCGTGATGCCAGAAGCTTTGGCTGGATTGTTTCGCTGCCGGCCGACCGGTCCGTTTCTCAACTTGATCCGCAAGGAGCTTCGTTTGCTGCGGCCGCTCTGGCTGCTCACGCTGCTGGTCGTCCT
>DASYVL010000125.1 GCA_035937135.1 Terriglobales bacterium | reverse complement strand
CCAGTCGGGATACTTGGCCCAGGCATTGAAGCGCCACTTCACCAGAGCCAGTGCCGAGGGCGGCGTCACGCCAGGCAGCCGGCGCACCCGCGCCGCGCCGGAGCGCTTGAGGGAGACGAACAGGGGAGCGAAATCGCGCGTCCAGCCGCGGTTCGTCGGCCAGGGATGGAAGCGGACGTTGACCAGCGGGACGTGGGCCCGGCGAAGCACCTCCAAAGCGCTGCGCTTGGCCGTGCTGCTCTGGACCAGGATCTCGACGCGCTCGCCGGCCACCAGGTGGCGAACGATCTCCGCGTACACCCAGGGGATGGCCTCGAACTTCCCCGGCCAGTCGGTGCGGTTGTGCGGCCACCCGATCCAGGTGGCGGCGTGCGGTTCCCACTCCGCAGGCATGCGGTAGCCGAGGGCGGCGGGAGTTGCGGAGGGGGCGAGGGAAGCGTGCGGGTCGGTCATCAATCGATAAAGCGCTGGGTGATGGGAGCGTAGGTATCAATGCGGCGGTCGCGCAGGAAGGGCCAGTTGCGGCGAACGTCCTCGAGTTTCTTCAGGTCCACCTCCGCGACCAGCACCTCCTCCTTGCTGTGCGAAGCCTCGGCGACGACGGAGCCAAAGGCGTCGCACAGGAACGAGCCGCCCCAGAACTCGAGGCCCTTGCCCCTGGCCGTCTTGCCGTTCACGTTCCCGTTCTCGTGGCCGACGCGGTTCACCACCGCGACGTATAGCCCGTTGGCGATGGCGTGCGAGCGCTGGATGGTGCGCCAGGCGTCGTGCTGGCTCTTCCCGTACTTCTTCTTCTCCGAGGGATGCCAGCCGATGGCGGTCGGATAGAACAGGATGTGCGCGCCCTGGAGCGCGGTGAGCCGCGCGCCCTCGGGATACCACTGGTCCCAGCAGATGAGGACGCCGATCTTGCCCGCTGCGGTGTCGAAGGCGCGGAAGCCGAGGTCGCCGGGGGTGAAGTAGAACTTCTCGTAGTAGAGGGGATCGTCGGGGATGTGCATCTTGCGGTAGATGCCGACCAGCGAGCCGCCGGCGTCCAGCACCGCTGCGGTGTTGTGGTAGATGCCCGCGGCGCGCTTCTCGAAGACGGAGGCGATGATCGCCACCTTCTCCTTGCGCGCGACCTCGGCCAGTGCATTGGTAGTGGGGCCGGGGATGGGCTCGGCCAGGTCGAAGAGCGCGGCGTCCTCGCGCTGGCAGAAGTACTGGGTGCGGAAGAGCTCCGGCAGGCAGACGATCTTCGCGCCGCGCTTGGCCGCCGCGCGCACCCGCGCGACCGCCTTCTTTAGATTCAGCGCCGGGTCGGGACCCGAGGACATCTGCACCAGGCCGACCTTGAATTTCTGCGGATGCTCCGCCATGCCGCTAAGAATAGCAGCGGAAAGTCGTCCCAGGAAGTCGGCATTGACGAAGATTCCGGGAGGCGGTAGCTTTCCTAGTCCGTTCTGGCTCGCATCCAGTCCACAGGCAGGGAGAAGCGCGTGACCACGAAGCACACCGAAGGCTCCGGCAAGGAGCGCAAGCTGCACGACCCCGTCGCAGACCACCTGCAGCCGATCTTCCCCCTGGACCTTTCGAAGGTGCGCTCCATCGACGATCTAGTGCGCGGCATGGCAGAGACGGCCTTCACCGGGCGGCAACTGGGCGAGGCGGCGGACGTGCTGGAGGCCATGGCCCGCGACAAGGACTGCTTCGTGGTCATGACCCTGGCGGGCGCGCTGACCGTGGCCAAGCAGGGCCTGGTGATCACCGACCTGATCGACCACGGCATCGTCAACTGCATCGTTTCCACCGGGGCGCTCATGGCGCACGGGCTGGTGGAGGCCACCGGGCGCTCGCACTTCCGCTACGACCCGCGAATGGACGACGTCGAGCTCTACAACGCCGGCTACAACCGCGTTTACGACACGCTCGAGCCGGAACGCAATCTGGACGACGTGGAGGCCGTCCTCTTCGAAGTCCTAAAGCTGTGGGACCCGAAGGAGATCCTCTGCTCCTGGAAGCTGAACCGGGCCATCGGCGAGTACCTGGCCCAGCACGCGGAAGGACGCGGCATCCTGAAGTCGGCCCACGCGAAGAAGGTCCCGGTGTTCGTGCCCGCATTCACCGACTCCGAACTGGGCCTAGACGTGGCGCTGGGCAACCGCATCCGCATGCGAGACGGCCAGCCCAAGCTGCGCTTCGACCCCTTCGAAGATCTCGAGTACTTCGCCGATACGCTGCTGGCGCAGAAGAAGCTGGGCATCTTCACCATCGGCGGCGGGGTGCCGCGCAACTGGGCGCAGCAGTTCGGGCCCTACGTGGAGTTGCGCAACCGCCGCGCTGGCGAAGACGTCCCCCTCAAGCGCTACCACTACGGCCTGCGCATCTGCCCGGAGCCGGTCTATTGGGGCGGGCTCTCCGGCAGCCCCTACAGCGAAGCCATCTCCTGGGGGAAGTTCGTTCCCCCGGCCGAAGGCGGGAAGTTCGGCGAGGTGTTCGTGGACGCGACCGTCGGCCTGCCCATCATCGTGGCGGCGGTGCTGGAGCGGCTGGCGAAGAAGAAGTAATCTGCGATCTGGCAATCAATCAAAGATCAGAATCGCCGCGGCAATCACCGTGGTCCACAAGCCGCGTTTGTCGCCCACCGCCGACTGCGTGGCGTTCAGGGTGCGCACAATCTTGTTGGAGATGCGGTAGATCTCCTTCTTCTCGTCCCAGGAGCGTTCGGGATCGAAGTCCACGTTGAGGGTGGTGGCGAGCATCTCGGCGGCCAACTCTTCGGCGTAGTCGCCGGCGGCGTCTTCGGTCTCGCCGAAGGAGTGATGCTCGCTGAGGTAGCCGTAGGTGGAGCGATCGGCGGGGATGGCCAGGCCGATGCCGGAGGCCATCAGCCGGTGGGGCTCGCGGGTGGAGTTCTCGGCGATCACCGCGAAGACTACCTCGCCGTGATGCAGGTACTTCAATCCCTGGGAGCGCGCGATGAGCTTGCAATGGGGCGGGAAGATGGAGGAGACACGCACCAGGTTCTGCGAGGCGATGCCCGCGTCGCGCAGTCCCAACTCGAAGGAGGTGAGGCGTTCCTTGTGCTTGCCCACTCCCTTGGTGAGGAAGATCCTCTTGGGGACCATGTCCTTGCCCAATTCCGACTCCTCCTCGAGCCAGCAGTAGCGAAGACAAAAAATCTAACACAGCGGGGAAGCCCGCAACAGAAAAAATCCGGGCGGCGCAGCTATTTCTGCGCCAGGGTCTCGTTGGGGTCGTAGTGGTGGATGCGGCGCACCACCTTGTTGGCAGGGTGGAAGCGCAGGAGGTACAGGAAGGGGCGGGGAGGCTCGCCCTGGCGTTCCTCCGCCACCTCGTAGAGGCGGTCGCCGTAGGAGAGGGTGATCAGGTGGTCCCAGAACTTCTCCCGGCAACTGGCGATACGCAGGTCGAACTCCGCGGCGTCGCCGGGCTCCACCAGGTCGGCCACCAGCGGGGCTTCGCGCTGGAGGGACTTGGCGACCCGCGCCTTCAGGGAGAGCCGCTCGCCCTCGTCCTCTTCCTCCGGCGTCAGGCGGAGCACCTCGGTGGGGTCGTATTGATACAGGCCGCGCACCACTTTGCCCTCGGGCTTGCGGCGCAGGTGGTAGAGGAAGCGGCGCGGCGGGAGGCCCTCTTCCTGGCGCGTGACCTCGTAGAGCTTTTCCTGGTAGGAAACCGTCATCAGGCGGTCCCAGCCCTCCTTGGGACGGCAACTGGCGATGAGCAGGTGGTAGAGAGTGCCGTCGCCCGGCTGGACGAGGTCCACGATCCGCGGCCCCATGGCCTTCTCGGCCGCCGCCGCCTGGGTACGCCCCAGCGCCCAGGCCGCGCCCACCAGCGGCAGCGTCGGCACTACCTCGCAGGTGACCAGCGCCGCCAGGGCGCGCACGAATCCTTCCAGACAGAAGTAATCCAGCAGCAGCGTGATGGGATGAACCAGGTAGGCGGCGAGCAGCACCAGCCCGAAGCCCATGACCGCGGTCTCGCCGCCTTTTTCCATGGCGCCCAATTGCGCCTTCTCCATCCCCCCGGTGGCCATGGTGCTGTTCACGAAGGCCGGGCAGCGCAGGATGATGAAGACAGCGAGTCCCACGAACTGCAGGATTCCGGAGATCAGCGCGGGAGTGCGCAGGTCCCCCACATCCAGCAGGTTGAGCTTGTGGCGCCAGGACGCCGGCAAATAGGTAAGCGCCATCGCCAGCGGAAACCTGCCGACGCTGCCCACGAAGCCCATGGGGTCACCCCACTTGCTGCTGGGCCGGCTTGAGCTTGACGGCGATGTCGATGAAGGCGAGGGCAGCGCGGCTGAGGGCCTTGTCCTTGCGGAAGACCAGGGCCAGGTCGCGCTTGATCTGGGCGTCGGCCAGGGGCACGGCGGCCAGCACCTTGGCGCGCACATCCTCGACGACGTTGGAACGCGCGATGAACCCCACGCCAACGTCGGCGGCCACGAAGCGCTTCAGGAGTTCGCTGGAATCGAGCTCCATGGAGATGTTGGGCCGCAGTTGGCGTTCGTGGAAGAGATTCTCGATGGCGTCGCGCGTCCGGCCGACCTTGGGCAGCAGCAGCGGATACTTCACTACGTCGGCGACCGCCACGGTTTTCCGTTTGGCCAGGGGATGCCGCGGCGGCACGATCACTACCAGCTCGTCGCGGTGGATGGGAACCACGGTCAAGCGGTTGTCGGCGACCGGCAGGGAGACCACGCCGAAGTCCACCGAGTTGTCGATGATGGCCTCCATGATGCGCGCCCGCTCGGAGCGATGGATGCTCACGGCGACGCTGGCGTACTGCTTCTTGAAGTCCGCGAAGACCTCGGGAAGGATGTGCAGGCAGGTGGCTTCATTGGCGCCCACCACGATCTCGCCGCGGGGGACGCGTTCCATCTCGCCCACGGAGGCCAGCGCGGCGCGGCGCGATTCCAGCGCTTCCTCGGCGTAGCGCTGGAAGACCTTGCCCGGGGCGGTGAGCGCCACGCGGCCTCCGGAGCGGTCGAGGAGGCGCGCGCCCACTTCCTCCTCGAGCGCGCGGATCTGGGCGGAGATGGCGGGCTGCGTGCGGAAGCGCTTCTCCGCCGCGCGCGAGAAGCTCGCGTGCCGCGCTACCTCGAGGAATGTTTCCAGTTGGTCGAAATCCATAGAAGATTTCAGAATTCCACGGTCCGCTGGATTTCGTCCCAGGCGGCGTGGACGTGCTGCTCGGCAGTGTACGTCTGGCCTACGCAGAAGCGAAGGGTCAATTTGCCGTCGAGCCGGGTGTGGGAGAGGTAGAGCTTGCCGCTCGAATTCAGACGATCCATCAGCTGCTGGTTCTGGTCGTCCGTCCCTTTCAGGCGGAAGCAGATCAGATTGAGGCTGACCGGCGCGGCGAGCTCGAAGCGCGAGTCGGCGCGCACCCAGCCGGCGAACTGCTGCGTCAGGGCGACATGGTTGCGCACCATCGCCTGCAGGCCTTCCACACCGTAGTGGCGGATGACGCACCACAGCTTGAGCGCGCGAAAGCGGCGGCCCAGCGGGATGTGCCAGTCGCGGTAGTCGAAGACGGCGCCGGATTCGGTCGCCTTGGTACGCAGGAATTCGGGCAGGATGCTCAGAGTATCGATAAGCGCCTTGCGATCGGCGACGTAGAAGCAGTCGCAGTCGAAGTTGGTGAGCATCCATTTGTGAGGGTTGAAGCAGTAGCTATCAGCTAGCTCCAAGCCGCGATGGATGTGGCGGAACTCGGGGCAGAGGGCGGCGGTGCCGGCCATGGCTGCGTCCACGTGCAGCCAGACGTTGTTCTCGCGGCAGATGGCGCCGATCTCCGCCAGCGGGTCCATGGCCATGCTGGAAGTGGTTCCCACCGTGGCGCAGACGAAGGCCGGCTGCTTTCCGACCAGCTTGTCCCCGCCGATGACGCGGGCCAGCGCACCCGGTCGCATCGAGAAGTTGGCGTCCACTTCGATTTTCCGCACGTTCTTGGCGCCGATGCCCGCTATCTTCGCCGCCTTCTCCGTCGCAGAGTGCGCCTGGGTGGAGGCGTAAACCGTCAGCTTGCCGTCGCATCCGGTCTCATTGGAGGCGAAAGCGGTGGCACGCTCCCGGCCGGCCAGCAGGGCGCAGAGCGTCGAACTCGAAGCCGTGTCCTGGAGGACGCCACCGCCGCGGCCAGTGGAGAGGAACGTCCGCGGCAGGTCGAGCATCTCCACCAGCCAGTCCAGCACCCGCGTCTCCAGTTCGGTGCAAGCGGGGCTGGTGGCCCACAGCATCCCCTGGACCCCGAGGCCGGAGGACAAGAGGTCGCCCAGCACCGAGGGCGCGGAGCTGTTGGCGGGGAAGTAGGCGAAGAAGTTGGGCGACTGCCAGTGAGTGATGCCGGGGAGAATCTTCTCGTCCAGGTCGCGGAAGATGTGCTCGAAGGGCTCGCCTTTCGCGGACGCCTGGGCGGGGAGCGAGCGGTAGATGTCGCCGGGCTTCACCTGCGAGAGCACGGGCAGGGAAGCCACGCGCTCGTAGTAATCCGCGATCCAGTCGATGGCGGCGCGGCCTTGCTTGCGGAACTCTTCGTTGGTCATGTGGGTCATGGGGCTCATGTGCGGCTTGTCGGGCACGGGACTCCTATTTTGGGTTCTGAGGTCATAAGCCGAAGTTATGGAGCCCATAAAAACTATCAATTTCACGCCGGGAGAGAAAGCCCGTAGTCTGGGTGCGCGTCCTGTACAGGAAAAAACTGGACAGTACGTATCAGCCGGATTCCACCACAACTAAATCTCAAGTTCGACGCAAAGGAGCGTTTATGGCCGATCCCAAGCAGGTAATGGAGTTTATCAAGAAGAACAACATCAAGATCCTGGACCTGCGGTTCACCGACATCCCGGGGCTGTGGCACCACGTATCGTTCCCCATCGAGCAGTTCAGTGAGGCGTCGTTCGAGGACGGGTTCGGCATGGACGGCTCCTCCATCCGCGGCTGGGCGGCCATCCACGAGAGCGACATGCTGCTCATCCCGGACGCGACCTGGTTCATCCCGGACCCGTTCACCGAAGTGCCCACGCTGGTGATGGTGGCCGACGTCATCGACCCCGTGACCAAGCAGCGGTACGACCGCGACCCGCGCTACATCGCCAAGAAGGCGGAGATGTACCTCTCCTCCACTGGCA
>DASYVL010000124.1 GCA_035937135.1 Terriglobales bacterium | reverse complement strand
GGATCTACCCCTTTGTAGAGCGTCATCCTGAGCCCGCCGTGCGGGCGAAGGATCTATGCATTTGTCGGAGTTTCGGAATGCAGAGATTCCTCGCTCCGCTCAGGATGACAGTCAAAAGGAGAGGGCACGGGACTTTCTCCGTGTCTCCGTGGTGAAAGCCGAGATCCTTCGCTGCGCTCGGGATGACGGCCGCGGGCTCAGACGCCCGCGAAAGCGCCGTCAGATGTCCAGGTTCTTCACATCCAGCGCGTTCTCTTCGATGAACTTCCTGCGGGCTTCGACGTCTTCGCCCATCAGGGTGGTGAAGATGGTCTCGCACGCGGCGATGTCTTCCAGCTTCACCTCGAGCAGCGTGCGGCGCGCGGGGTCCATGGTGGTTTCCCAGAGCTGGTCGGCGCGCATCTCGCCCAGGCCCTTGTAACGCTGCACGCTGTAGTCCTTCTGGCCGGCGTTGAGGACGTACTCGAAAAGCTCACGGGCGGAGGCCTTTTCCACCACCTCCTCGTCGGTCCCTTTCTTGGCGCGGGGGGCGGCCTTGGGGGTTTTCTTCGCGGTCTTCTCGGGTTCGGAGCCCTCGGCGTCGCTCACGTCCTCGAGCGAGCCGTTGCCGGCGGCGCGGGCCACGTGCTCCACCACGAACGGCGGCTCCATGTAAGGCCCGATCTGCTTGTACTTGGAGATCATCTGGCGGTACTCGGGGGTGGAGGCAAGCTGCCAGTTCACGACGCGGTCAGCGCCCTGCGCGTCGGTGAAGTGGGCCTGCCAGAGGTTGTGCTCGTCGTCGAAGGCGAGCTTCACGTCCTTGAAGCCCTCGTCCTTGGCCAGGCTCTTGAGCTTCTTCTCCAGCTTCTCGATCTTCGCGGGCGGAGTCTTCTTGTCGCCTTCGAAATCGGCGCGCAGGGCCAGGCCCAGGCGGGGCAGCAGATCGGTGACGCGCGCGTTGCGCAGGCGCTTGTCCACCTTGTCGAAGAAGCCGAGGTACTCGTTGAGCGTAGTCATGAACTTGGCCAGCGGCGGGCCTTCCAGCTTGGCCGCGCCCTCGCCGTAGCGCACCACGATGCCTTCGGAGGCGCGCTTCACCATCACCCGCACGAACTCGCGGTCGTCCTTGATGTACAGCTCGCTCTTGCCCTTCTTGATCTTGTAGAGCGGCGGCTGGGCGATGAACACGTTGCCGCGCTTGATCAGCTCCTGCATGTGGCGGAAGAAGAAGGTCAGCAGCAGAGTGCGGATGTGCGAGCCGTCCACGTCGGCGTCGGTCATGAGGATGATCTTGCCGTAGCGCAGCTTGGTGGGATCGAAGTCGTCCTTGCCGATGCCCGTGCCCAGCGCGGTGATCATGGCGCGGATTTCCTCGTGGCCCAGCATCTTGTCGTAGCGCGCCTTTTCCACGTTCAGGATCTTGCCCTTCAGCGGCAGGATGGCCTGGAAGCGCCGGTCGCGTCCCTGCTTGGCGGTGCCGCCGGCGGATTCGCCCTCCACCAGGTAGAGCTCGCAGCGGCTGGGATCGCGCTCGGAGCAGTCGGCGAGCTTGCCCGGCAGGCCGCCGCCATCGAGCGCGCCCTTGCGGCGGGTGAGGTCGCGGGCCTTGCGCGCGGCCTCGCGGGCACGCGCCGCTTCAATAGCTTTGTTGATGATCTTGCGCGCCACCGGCGGGTTCTGCTCGAAGAACGTCCCCAGGCGCTCGTTGACGAAGGCCTGCACCACCCCGGCGATGTCCGAGTTGAGCTTGCCTTTGGTCTGGCCTTCGAACTGGGGCTGGGGCAGCTTGGCGCTGATCACCGCCACCAGACCCTCGCGCACGTCGTCTCCGGTGAGGTTTTCCTTCACGTCCTTGAACAGCCCGAGCTGCTGGCCGGCGTAGTTGATGGTGCGGGTAAGCGCGGTGCGGAAGCCGCTGAGGTGCGAGCCGCCATCCACCGTGTTGATGTTGTTGGCGAAGCTGAAGACGGTTTCCGAGTAGCCGTCGTTGTACTGCAGGGCAATCTCCAGGGCGACGCCGTCTTTTTCCGCTTCCATGTAGATGGGCTTGTCGTGCAGCACCTGTTTGCCGCGGTTGAGGTGCTTGATGAACTCGGCGATGCCGCCGCTGTACTTGAAGTCGGTGTGGCGGGCTTCGCCCGTCTTGGGATCGGTCGAGCGCTCGTCGGTCAGGGTGATGAGCAGGCCCTTGTTGAGGAACGCCATCTCGCGCAGCCGCTGGGCCAGGGTGTCGTGGTTGTACTCGATGGCAGTGAAGATCTCTTTGTCGGGGACAAAGTGCACTGTGGTGCCGCGCTTCTGCGTCTTGCCCGTCTTGCGGAGTTTCGAGGTGGGCTCGCCCTTGGAGTAGGTCTGCTCCCAGACGATGCCGTCGCGCCTGATCTCAAGGTCGAGCTGGTAGCTGAGCGCGTTCACTACGCTGACGCCCACGCCGTGCAATCCGCCGGAGACTTTGTAGGTGGCGGTATCGAACTTGCCGCCGGCGTGCAGCTTGGTCATCACCACTTGCGCGGCGGGCATCTTTTCGTCGTCCACCAACATGTCCTCGACCGGGATGCCGCGGCCGTCGTCCACCACGGTGATGGAGTTGTCGATGTGGATGGTGACGTCGATTTGGCCGCAGTGTCCGGCCAGCGCTTCGTCCACCGAGTTGTCCACTACTTCGTAAACCAGGTGATGCAGGCCGAGCTCACCGGTGGAGCCGATGTACATGGCCGGGCGCTTGCGCACCGCTTCCATGCCGCCCAGAACTTTGATGGAGTCGGCGGTGTAGTCGCCGTTCCCGGCGCCGCCGCCGTTCGACTTTTTCGGCTTGGGTTCTGCCTTCACCTTGGACACTTTCGCGACCGCGACTGCGGGTTCGGTCTGAACTTCCTTGGATGACATCAAGCTCCGTTTTCGGATGCGGATGGAGCGCTCGCCGCGGCTGTTTTCACTGCGGCTAGAGTGACTTCAAGCTATTGATATTTAAGTAACTTAGCGCACGCCAGAACAACTCACATTCTAGCACGGAGAGGGCGGTTTCGAGGGTGGGAATCTGTCCGAAAAACGGGGCTGATTAGTGCTTTGTTTCTAGCGGGATGGAGCGGTACATGCGCTCAGATCCGCATGGGCATGATGATGTAGCGGTACTTGAAGTCGTCGCCGTTGGCGGGGCGGAGCTGGCCGGCGGACTGTTCGTCCTTGAACTCCAGGCGGACGTCGCCGGTGTTCGAGGCCTTGAGGAAGTCGAGCAGGTAGCCGGAGTTGAAGCCGATGGTGAGGGGCTCGGCGGCGTAGGCGGTTTCGATGGAGTCCTCGGACTCGCCACTCTCCATGGAGGAAGACGAGATCTTGAGCTCGTTGTTCTCCAGGCGGACCTTGATGGCGCCGGAGCGCTCGTCGGCGAACTGGGCAACGCGCTGGATGGCGCTGGCGATCTCCGCGCTGCCCACCGTGACGCCCCGGGGACACTCGCGCGGCAGCACGGCTTCGTAGTTGGGGAACTGGCCGGTGAGCTGGCGCGAGGTCAGCAAGCGCGGGCCCACGCGGAAGAAGAGCGTGGATTCGTCGCGCGCGAACTCTACTGTTTCCGCGTTGCCATCTTGCAACAGTAGGTTCAGCTCGGCCATGGCCTTCTTGGGCACCAGCGTCTTCATCTCGCCGGAAACGCCTTCCAGCTTGGCCGAGGTGTTCTCGATGTGCGCCAGGCGATGGCCGTCGGTCGCCACCATGGTGATGGAATCCGCCTTCAGCACCATCAGCGCGCCGTTCAGCGTGTAGCGGCTTTCCTCGTTGGAGATGGCAAAGATGGTCTTGGCAATCATCGTCCGCAGCGTGGCTGCGGGGATCTTGATGACGCCAGCGGCGGGAAAGTTGGGCAGCGCCGGGAAGTTGGCCCGCGCCATCCCGACCATCTTGGTGTTGGAGCGGCCCAGGCGTACGTGCACCCAGTGGTTTTCCAGTAGCTTGATGGAGATTTCGCCATCCGGCAGCAGCTTGGCGTACTCGTAGAACTTGCGTGCAGGGACGGTGCAGGATCCTTCCTTTTTGACCTTGGCTGGACAGGCGGTGCGCAGGCTGATGTCGAGGTCTGTGGCTGTTATCAGGAGCTTGTCTCCCGCCGCCTCGAACAAAAAATTGGATAGGATGGGAATGGTGGTCTTGCGCTCGACCACGCCCTGGGTGGCGACCAGTTCCTTGAGTAAGTCCGTTTTGGTTATTGTGATTTCCATCAGCCGTCCTGTTTCTGCTCCTACTTATACCAGAAAGAAAGTATTTATATTAAGAAGTAGCAGTAGAGGCAGAGGAAATCTGGGAATCATTCCATTCATCCCGTGAAGCCTGCCTCTTTCGCTAGAACTGCTTGTTGAGAACTGGGACCAGCACCGCACAGGGAGAGCCGAATCGCGTCCTTTTTTCCACTCTCTTCACAGCTCGTGCACGACCGCTGTCTCAGGGAAATCCACCGCTACTGTTCGAATGGGCTCCTCAGGCCCGGTCCATCAGCTCAATATCTCGGTCAGCTTGTTGAGCATCCTGTTCAAATCCTTGTCGGCCTTACGCACCTGCTCTATCTTCTCCACCGAGTGCATCACGGTGGTGTGGTGCTTGCCGCCAAACTGGCGCCCGATCTCCGGCAGCGAGGCCTGGGTGAGGTGCTTGGCCAGGTACATGGCGACCTGCCGCGGGTAGACAATCGGCCGAGAATTGTTCTTGGCCTTGATGTCGGCTACGCGCAGGCCGAACTGCTCAGCCACCGCCTTCTGGATGGAGTCAATGGTCACGCGGCGGGTCTGAGCGTCGATGATGCTCTTCAGCACCTGCTGCGCCGTCTGCAGGGTGAGCGGCGCGCCGGTCAGCGAGGTGTAGGCCATCAGGCGGATGAGCGCTCCCTCGAGTTCGCGGACGTTCGACCGGATGTTGGAGGCGATGAACAGCGCCACGTCCGTGGGCAGCGGGACGCGCTCCAGCTCCGCCTTCTTTTGCAGGATGGCGACCTTAGTCTCCAGGTCCGGTGGCTGGATGTCGGCGATCAGGCCCCACTCGAAGCGCGAGCGCAGACGGTCTTCGATCTCCGCCAGCTCCTTGGGCGGGCGGTCGCTGGCGATGACGATCTGCTTGAGCGAATCGTGCAGCGCGTTGAAGGTGTGGAAGAACTCCTCCTGGGTGCGCTCCTTCTGGCGCAGGAACTGGATGTCGTCCACCAGCAGCACGTCCACGTTGCGGAAGCGGTCGCGGAAGCTGGCCATCTTGTCGTAGCGCAGGGAGTGGATCACCTCGTTGGTGAACTTCTCGCTGGTGAGGTAGCAGATGGCCGACTGGGGCTGGCGCTTCTTGACCTCATGCCCGATGGCCTGCATGAGGTGGGTCTTGCCCATGCCCACGCCGCCGTAGAGGAAGAGCGGGTTGTAGGCCTTGGAGGGGCGCTCGGCGACGGCGCGGGAGGCGGCGTGCGCGAACTGGTTGGCGGCGCCGATGACGAAGGCGTCGAAGGTGTACTTGGGATTGAGTTGGGCGGCGCTGTCCCAGTCGAAGCGCGCCTGCGCCGGCCGCGCGCCGGGGGCCGCCGGGGAGGGCGCGAAGCCGCCGTCGTGGCGCACGGTGGTGGCCGAGGGTTCCTCCTCCACGGTGACGAACTCCACGTCCTCGAACTTCAGCTCCAGCTTCTCGATGGCTTCGTGGATCAGGTCGCCGTAGCGGTCGCCGATCTGGCGGAACTCGGCGGTGGGCACGCGCACCACCAGGATGTTGCCGCGGGCGTGGCTGTAGCGCGTGGGCTTGAGCCAAGTGTCGTAGGAGTGGCGGTTGACCTTTTTCTCCAGGCTGTCCAGGATGCGGACCCAGGGATTGGCGGTGGCGGCGGTGACGGTCGAGAGCGACATAAGCGAATAACCCAAAAATCCTAAGAATGCGAATTCAAAAACTCCCGCGGCGAAGGAAGATTCGCTCTCTGCTCCGCGGGGCCCGGCTGATTCTGGTTAGAGCCCTGAGCCGAGGGGCACAGAGCGGATGTTTTTGGAAAGTGTTGCTCGGTTTCAATGTGACAGGGCGGCATACTAGCATGAAAACTTTTTCCGTGGAGTCGCGCGCAGAGAAATTTTCGCTCCCGGAGTTTCTCTTGAACGCCTGAGGAAAACTTCTGTCAAGTAGTTAGTTTGTTAATAGCGCAAAGGTGGTGCAGCGGGGAGCCGCGACGAGAGCCAGAGGCCCGGCAAGAGCCCAAAGCAGATTTCTCGCTGCGCTCGGAATGACAACCGGATGGCGAGGCGGCGCGTTGCCGCCCTTTCCGCGCGTCCTGTATACTCGATGGTTTATCGAGAGGAGCGCAATCTTTCATGCCGAAGCGCACATTCCAACCCAACCGGCGCCACCGTTCGAAGACGCACGGCTTCCGGAAACGGATGCAGACGCAGGGCGGACGCGCGGTGCTGTCGCGCCGCCGCGCCCGGGGCCGCAAGCGGGTCTCGGTGCCGCCGGGCTTCCGGGATTAGCCGGTCGGCGACCGTGTCCAGCGTGGTGGATCTCAGGTTTCGTCCCTCGCTGCGGCTGCGCAAGCGGGCCGATTTCGACAGGATTTACAAGGGCGGCGACCGCCATTCTTCCGCCAACCTGACCGTGATCTTCCTGGCCGCGGCCAGCGGCGGTCCCCGCGTGGGCTTTACCGCGGGAAAGGCGCTGGGCGGAGCGGTGATCCGGAACCGCATCCGGCGGCGGCTGCGGGAGGCGGTGCGCCGCCACCTGCGCGAGCTGAAGACGCCGGCGGACGTGGTATTCCATCCCCGGAAGTCGGCCCTGCGCGCCGAGTTTTCCCAACTGGAGGCGGAAGTAACGCGCGCCTTCGCGGTCATCAGCAAGAAACTTTCGCGCGCCTGAGGCGCGCCGGGCGAGATGAGATGAAAACGCTGCTCCGATTCCTGTTGCGCGGCTACCAGCGCTGGATCTCGCCGGTGCTGCCGTCCGCCTGCCGCTACGTTCCCAGTTGTTCCCACTACGCGCTGGAGGCGGTGGAACTGCACGGCGCGCTGCGCGGCAGCCTGCTGGCCGCGTGGCGAGTGCTGCGCTGCCATCCCTTCGTGCGCGGCGGGTATGACCCGGTGCCCAGGCCCAAGAGTTCGCCGCTGGGATCCGGAGACATAGAGCTTCTCAGAAGCAAATCTTGAACGGAGACCCCCAAAATCCGCAGCACGATCCGGGCTCGGAAAAGCGCCTGCTGCTGGCCTTCGCCCTGACCTTCCTGGTGCTGCTGGTGAGCCAGCCGCTCATCACCAAGTACGCCAAGCAGGCGGAGCCGCCGCCGACGGAGAAGCCTGCTCCCACGCAGCCGGCAGCGGGCATCCCGCAGCCCGCAGCTCAGCCGCCTGTGGCCAGCAAGAGGAGGTCGCAAGCCACCGCCCCCGCGGCCACGGTGCAGGCAGCGGGCGAGCAGGAGACGGTGGTGGAGAACGACTTCTACCGCATCGTCTTCACCAACCGCGGCGCGCAGGTGAAGTCGTGGGTCCTGAAGAAGTACAACGACCACCCCGGCGGCAAGCCTCTGGACCTGGTGCACCACGCGGCGGCGGAGAAGTACGGCTTCCCGCTCTCGCTCTGGACCTACGACGAAAGCCTGCGGAAGAAGTTGGGTGAGGCGCTCTACGTGGCCAGCGCCGAAGGCGGCGCTGCTACGGCTGATGCGACCCTGAAGGCGCCAGCCGTTCTCAGCTTCGCCTATGCCGACGGCGAGACGGTGGTGCGCAAGACCTTCCGCTTCGGCCACTCCTATGTGGTCGAGGTGGAGACCTCGGTCACCGAGAAGGGCAGCGTGGTGCAGGCTTACCTGGCGTGGCCGACAGGGTTCGGCGACCAGGCGCTCCCGGTGCAATACGCAGCGGCGCAGGTCGAGTGGTACAGCGGCGGCCGCAACTGGCACGGCGGGGAGAAGGTAGAGCGCCAGGCCTTCAAGAAGGTCAGCGGCGGGGCCACCGTGGGCGGGCCGCTCTATTGGGCGGGCGTGGCCGACTCGTCCTTTGCCGCCGTCTTCCTGCCCGACGAGCCAGGTTCCGCGGCGCTGGTCACGCTGCACGGCGAGTTGGAGATCCCCAAGGACGCGAGCAATCCCCAGTCGAAAGAGATGCAGAAGGTCCCGGTGCTGGGCGCGGCGACGGGCGACACCCGGGGTGTGACGCGCGGGCGCTGGTTCGTGGGGCCGAAGGCGGTGGACGTGCTCGATGCCATCCACGTGCGCGGCACGGAGAGCGCCACCGACCTGCGCAACCTAGTGGACTTTGGCATGTTCGGCGTGATCGCGCGGCCGCTCTTCCTGTGGCTGAAGTGGACGCACGAGCACTGGGCCAGCAACTGGGGCTGGGACATCGTCATCCTCACGGTGATCATCAACCTGGTGCTGATGCCGCTGCGCATCTCCGGTATGAAGTCGGCGATGAAGATGCAGAAGCTGGCGCCGCAGATCAAGGCCATCCAGGAGAAGTACAAGAAGTACAGCTTCAACGATCCCCGGAAGGCGGAGATGAACCAGGAGATGACGGCGCTCTACAAGAAGGAGGGCGCCAACCCGGTGGGCGGCTGCTTCCCTATGCTGCTGCAGTTCCCCTTCCTGGTGGCCTTCTACGCCATGCTGACGGCGGCCATCGAGCTGCGCCACGCCCCCTGGCTGTGGGTCCACGACCTTTCGGCCGCCGACCCCTATCACATCCTGCCTATCCTGCTGATCGCCACCATGTTCCTGGTGCAGAAGGTGACTCCCGCCGCGGGCATGGACCCCATGCAGCAGAAGATGATGAACGTGATGATGCCGGTGATGCTGGGCTTCATCAGCTGGTCGCTGGCGGCGGGGCTGGGCGTGTACTGGGTGGCCAGCAACGTCATCGCGCTGGTCCAGCAACTGGTGCTCTACCGGACCAAGTTCGGCCGCGAGATGAAGGCGCAGATGGAGAAGCACGCGCGCAAGAAGGGGAAGTAGCGACCCGCGGGCCTCGAGGCGCAAGCCCCGAGCCGGGCCCCTCTTCTATAATCGAAGGCCGTGGCCGGCAGTAAGCCGGCAACAGACAACGGAACTCCTATGCCGATCGCAGACAAAATCGCCTCCGCCAAAAAGATTGACGAGCTGCTGAAGGGCCTGCTGGCCAACGGCGGCTTCCGGCTGAAGTACCGCATCGTGGTGGATCCGCCCCTGCCCGAGAACCGGGACTGGGAGGCGCCGGAGATCCAGGTGGACCTTTCCGGGCCGGACAGCGGGCTGCTGCTGGAGCGCAACGCGGAGCTGCTGCGCGCCTTCGAGCATCTGGCCCTGAAGACGCTGCGCCTGGAGTCGGAGGAGCACGAGAAGGTCAGCTTCGACTGCATGAACCACAAGGCCATGCGGCTGGAGGAGCTGAAGCTGGCGGCGGACGTGGCCGCGGAGCGAGTGCGCAAGACGGGCGTGCCCTACGAGTTCCATCCCATGTCGGCGCGCGAGCGCCGCATCCTCCACCTGGCGCTGCGCGACGACGCCGAGCTCAAGACCGAAAGCCAGGGCGAAGGTGGCCGTCGCTACGTGGTCATTTATCCCAAGAACTACCAGCCGGGGAAAGCGCGCCCCGCCTTCGGGCAGCGCCGCTGAACCTATGCTCACCCCCGTTCCGAAGAAAAGACTAGAAGTCCGGACCGCATGTTGGCATGATGCATCCAACGGATGATGTGTTCGACGGGAGTGGGGAATGTCTGCTGAACTAGCCATGCTGGGGGAAGTGCCGCTGTTCGCGCTGCTGGACCAGCGGGAGCGGAAGGCTTTGGCGAAGCTGCTCAACACCAGGCACTTTGACAAGGGCGACACTGTTTTCTCATACGGCGATGCCGGAGACGCGCTCTACCTGGTCCGGCAGGGCCGGGTAGAGGTGTTCGTGGAGAACACCGAGGGCGGGAAGATCCTGCTGGCGGAGAACCAGGCCGGCGACCTGTTCGGCGAGATCTCGCTGCTCGATGGCGGCGCCCGCACCGCCACCGCAGTCTGCGTGGAAGAGACCGACGTGCTCACGCTCGACCGCGAGCACCTGCTGAAATTCATCACCGAGCACCCGCACGCCGCGCTCGACCTGCTGACCGTCATGGGTAGCCGCCTGCGCGCCACCGACGAGCTGCTGCGCACCCACGTCTCCCGCAACCTCAACGAGGAAGAAGAGGAGCGGCTGACCTTTGGGGAGCGCATCGCCGACCGCGTGGCGGTTTTCGGCGGTTCCTGGACCTTCATCCTTACCTTCGGCGCGATCCTGGTGAGCTGGATGAGCGTGAACGCCTACCTTCTTGCGGCGCACCCGTTCGATCCCTATCCGTTCATCCTGCTCAATCTGGTGCTGTCGGCACTAGCGGCGCTGCAGGCGCCGGTCATCATGATGTCGCAGAACCGCCAGGCCACCAAAGACCGCCTGAAAGCCGACCTCGACTACCAGATCAACCTCAAGGCCGAGCTCGAGGTGGCGCAGCTTCACGGCAAGATCGACCGCATCTACGAGCAGATGCAGGCCGCCTTCTCACGCATGGAGAAGGACAAGAAGCCGAACGGGATAGTGAAGTAGCAACGACGTAGCGTCGCCGTAGCGCCGGCAGCCTGCCCGCAAGGATTCCGTTCCCAAGGATTCCGCTCCAACGAGACGCCCTGACGGGTGTCTCTACCCGCTACAATTTCCTGGGCGGCAGCGAGACGCTGCTGCAACAGCCGCCGGGACGGCGGCGCTACGTGTCCCATGCACCTGGACGACACCATCGTTGCCATCTCCACCCCGCCGGGGCGCGGCGGCATCGGAGTGGTGCGGCTCTCGGGACCGGAGTCGCGCGCCATCGCCGCGCCCCTGCTGCGGCTGAAGTCGGAACTCTCCGCCGGGCGCGCCATCTTCGGCGAGCTGATCGAGCCGGGGAGCGGCGAGCGCGTGGACGAAGTCGTGGTCACTTTCTTCGAGAAGCCGCACTCCTACACCACCGACGACGTAGTGGAGATCTCCGCGCACGGCTCCCCCATCGTCCTGCGCCAGGTGGTGGAGTGGGCGCTCGAGCGCGGGGCGCGGCTGGCCGAGCCCGGCGAGTTCACCCTGCGCGCCTTCCTCAACGGCCGTCTCGACCTCACCCAGGCGGAAGCGGTGCGCGACCTTATTAAGTCGCAGACGCTTTACCAGGCGAAGGTGGCGGCGCAGCAGCTCGAGGGCGCGCTCTCGCGGCGCCTGGCGCCCATCAAGAAGGAGCTGGTGGACCTGATCGCGCTGCTCGAAGCGGGCATCGACTTCGCGGAAGACGATGTGCCCGTGCAGTCTGCCGCGGAAATCCTCCGGCGCATCGCCGCAGTGCGCGCGCCGCTCGAGAAGCTCGGGGCCTCGTTCGCCTACGGCAAGCTGGTGCACGAAGGGCTGACGCTGGCCATCGTCGGGCGGCCCAATGTCGGCAAGTCCAGTCTGTTCAACCGGCTGGTGGAGCGCGAGCGCGCCATCGTCACCGCCACGCCCGGTACCACGCGCGACCTGGTGAGTGAGACGGTGGCGCTCGGCGGCATCCCGGTCAAGCTGGTGGATACTGCGGGGCTGCGCGCGGCGCTCGATGAGGCGGAGAGCATCGGCGTCCAAAAGTCACGGGAGGCGCTGGCCGATGCCGACCTGGTGCTGGTGGTCACCGACGCCTCCCAGGCTGCTGCCCAGGACGCGGAACTCCTTCAGCAGGTCGAAGGCCGCTCCCACATCGTGGTGGAGAACAAGAGTGACCTGGCTGCGAAAAACGAGAAACCAGAAACCAGGAACGGCTTCATCCGCACCTCGGCGTTTACCGGCGAAGGCATCCCCGAGCTGCGCGGGGAGATCCTGCGACACGTGGGCGGCGACGCGGGCGCGCAGGCGGAGTCGGGCTTCCTCACCAACGTGCGCCATCAGAAGCTGGTGGGCGAGGTGCTGGCCGGCCTGACGGCGGCCGAGCGCGCCACACGAGAGAACCTTCCCCACGAGATGCTCCTGCTCGACCTCTACAGCGCCTTGCGCCCGCTGGATGAGATCACCGGCGCCACCACCGCCGACGACATCCTCAACCTGATCTTCGGAAGCTTCTGCATCGGGAAATGAGTGTCCGACTTTTTAGGACATCCCGAACGGCTCACGGAGTGAGCCCTACCCGGGGCAAGCTGCCGGAGAAAGGTAGGGTTCTCTCCGGCTTCGCCGTCGGGATGTAAAGCGAAAGCCCAGTCACTACTTCCCCCGGTGCAGCCAGTCGGTAGGAGTAATGGGCGTCACAGCGATCTCGAATGTCCCGCCGATCTCAGCGGGATCGTCGCGGTCTCTCACGAAGGAAACCAGGCGGCGGTCGTCCTCGGCGTAGTAGGGATCGATGAGCTTAAGCTCGCGGATGTCGAAGAAGCGGTTGCCGGTGGGGCTGATGT
>DASYVL010000123.1 GCA_035937135.1 Terriglobales bacterium | reverse complement strand
CCGACGACGGGGCGGAGACCGACCTCGACCTCGGCCACTACGAGCGCTTCACCCACGCCAAGCTCAGCCGCGACAACAACTGGACCACAGGCCGCGTCTACGAGCAGATTATCGCCAAGGAGCGCCGCGGCGACTATTTGGGCAAGACGGTGCAGGTCATCCCGCACGTCACCAACGAGATCAAGGCGGCGATGAAGAAAATCGCCCAGGAGGTGGACGTCGCCATCATCGAGGTGGGCGGCACGGTGGGCGACATCGAGTCGCTGCCCTTCCTGGAAGCCGTCCGCCAGATGCGCCAGGACCTGGGGCGCGAGAACACGCTCTTCGTGCACGTCACCCTGGTGCCGTGGATCGGGACCGCCGGAGAGCTCAAGACCAAGCCCACGCAGCACTCGGTGAAGGAGTTGCTCTCCATCGGGATCCAGCCGGACATGCTGCTGTGCCGCACCGACCGCTTCCTCTCCAAGGAGATCAAGGGGAAGATCGCGCTCTTCTGCAACGTGGAGGAGGACGCGGTCATCACCGCCAAGGATGTGGCATCCATCTACGAGGTGCCGCTGGTGTTCGCCAGCGAGGGCGTGGACACCCTGGTGCTCAAGTATCTGCGCATGCAGGCGCCGGAGCCCAACCTGGAGCGCTGGAAGGAGCTAGTGCAGCGCGTCTATAACCCCAAGGACGAGGTGCGCATCGCCATCGTCGGCAAGTACGTGGAGTACGAGGATTCGTACAAGTCATTGAAGGAAGCGCTCACCCACGGCGCGCTCGCTCACAACCTGAAGCTCACCGCGCACTGGATCGAGGCCGAGGGACTCGAGACCAAGGACCCGGACGACCGCTCCTACGAGGCGCAGCTCGAGGGCTACGACGGCGTCCTGGTGCCGGGCGGCTTCGGCAAGCGCGGCATCGCCGGCATGCTGAACGGCATCCGCTACGCCCGCGAGAAAAAGGTTCCCTACTTCGGCATCTGCCTGGGGATGCAGACGGCGTGCATCGAGTTCGCGCGCAACGTCTGCGGCCTGGAGGGCGCGGATTCGAGCGAGTTCGACCCGGGCACGCCGCATCGCATCATCTACAAGCTGCGCGAGCTGCGCGGCATCGACGAGCTGGGCGGCACCATGCGCCTGGGCGCCTGGGCCTGCAAGCTCGAACCCGGCTCCTTCGCTCACAAGGCCTACGGCGAGCTGGAGATCAGCGAGCGCCACCGCCATCGCTACGAGTTCAACCGCGAATACGAAGCCATCCTCACGGCGGGAGGCCTGAAGATCACCGGCGCCACGCCCGACGGCACCTACGTGGAGATCGTCGAGCTGCCCGATCATCCCTACTTCCTCGGCTGCCAGTTCCACCCCGAGTTCAAGTCGAAGCCGCTGGAACCGCATCCCTTGTTCAAGGCCTTCATCGGCGCCTCCTACGAGCACGGCCGCAAACGCCGCACCAAGAAAGAGGCGGTCGAGGTGGAGCTCTTCCGCCGGCCGGAGAAGGTCGGAAAGAGATAATCTTCACTACAAAGGACACGATGGCGCACAAAGGTTGATAATCCTTCGTGTTCCTGAGTGTCCGTAGCCTGTCCTGAGCGGAGTCGAAGGGTGGTTGAGCTTTCATGTCAGGCGGATTCAAAGTCGGCGGCGTCACTATCGGCGGCGGCAAGCTGTTCCTGATCGCCGGGCCGTGCGTGATTGAGAATGAGCGCCACGCGCTGAAGATGGCCGAGGCGATCTGCGGCGTGGCTGAGGATCTGCACCTGCCCTTCATCTTCAAGGCTTCTTACGACAAAGCCAACCGCACTTCCCTCAAGAGCTACCGCGGGCCGGGGCTGAAGGAAGGCCTGCGCGTGCTGCACAAAATCGCCGAGACGCTGAAGATCCCGGTGCTGACCGACGTCCATGAAACCGTGGAGGTCGCGCGCGTCGCCGAGAACGTGGACGTGCTCCAGATCCCCGCCATGCTCTGTCGCCAGACCGACCTGCTGCTGGCCGCGGGCAGGAGCGGCCGCGCCGTCAACATCAAGAAGGGACAATTCGTTTCCCCCTGGGACATGCGCCACGCCGTGGAAAAAGTGCGCTCTACGGGGAACGACAAAGTCTTCGTCACCGAGCGCGGCTCCAGCTTCGGCTACCAGAACCTGGTGGTGGATATGCGCTCGCTGCCCATCATGCGCGAGTTCGCCCCCGTGGTCTTCGACGCCACGCATTCGGTGCAGCTGCCCTCGGCGGGCGGCAGCGACGGCCACGCCGTCTCCGGCGGCCAGCCGCAGTTCATCCCGGTGCTGGCGCGAGCGGCGGTAGCCGCGGGCGTGGACGGCATCTTCATGGAAGTCCACGATGCTCCCAAGCAGGCCAAATCCGACGGCCCTAACGCGCTCGACTTGAAGAAACTGCGGGGCGTGCTCCGCGAATTGTTGGCGGTGCGACGCGCAATCGAGAAGGGTTCGGGTTGAGAATGAACCGACAGAAGGCCCGATGCGCCTGAGTTTCAAGCATCTGCTTTGCTTGTCCGCCTGCCTGGCCCTCCTCTTGCCCGCTGTATTGGCCCAACGGCGCAAGACTCCATTGAAGGCGCCCGCGGTGAAGCGCGACCTTTATCCCACCGACGCCGATGCCACGGCCGACATTCAGAAAGCCTTGAAACAAGCCGCCCAGGAACACAAGAACGTGCTACTCGAGTTCGGCGCCAATTGGTGCTACGACTGCCACGTACTGGATAACGCCTTCCATGATCCCCAGATCCAGCCGTTGTTGGACCGGAACTTCGTGGTGGTGCACGTGGATGTGGAAGAGTTCAACAAGAACACCGGCCTGGCCAGACAATACCAAGTGCCCCTGGAAAAAGGCATCCCGGCCCTCGCCGTGCTCGACAGGAAGGACAAGCTCCTCTTCAGCCAGAAACAAGGCGAGTTCGAATCCGCCCGCTCGCTGAGTGTGGAAGACGTCCTCGATTTCTTGAACCGATGGAAGCCGCATTCGTAGACCGGGCGAGACTGGAAGCTGGAAACCGGAACGGGGCCCTCGTCTTTTGTTACCATCTTCCCTTCCGATGAAGCGCACAGGCGAAAACGTTGTCCGCATAGAAGCCGAAGCCCTGCGGGCGCTGGCGGACCGCATCGCCGGGCCCATGGCCGCGGCCTTCGAGCGCGCCGTCGAGTTGCTGCACGCGTGCGCGGGACGCGTGGTGGTGACGGGGTTGGGCAAGAGCGGCATCGTGGCGCGCAAGATCGCGGCCACGCTCAGCTCCACCGGCACGCCCTCGCTCTTCCTGCATCCCGCCGAGGCGCTGCACGGCGACCTGGGCATGCTGGCGCGCGGCGACGTGGTGATTGCGCTCTCCTCGAGCGGCGAGACGGAGGAGATCGTGCGTCTACTTCCGACCGTCAAGCGCATCGGGGCACCCCTCATTTCCATGACGGGCGACAACTTGTTCGGCAGCAAGAACCCAAGGAACCGGTCTACCCTGACCGCGGCCGCCGACGTGGCGCTCGACTGCTCCATCGCGCAGGAAGCCTGTTCGCTGGGCCTCGCGCCCACGGCTTCCACCACCACAATGATGGCGCTGGGCGACGCCCTGGCCGTGGCGCTGGCCGATAAGCGCGGCTTCAAGGAAGCCGACTTCGCCGACCTCCATCCCGGCGGCAAGCTGGGTAAGAAGCTGGCGCGCGTCTCGTCGCTGATGCACGCGGGCGAGGCCATGCCCAAGGTCACGCCCAAGACGCAGATGTCCGACGTGATCTACGAGATGTCGCGCAAGGGCCTGGGCATCACCACGGTGGTCGAGAAGGGGAAGCTGGTGGGGGTGATCTCGGACGGCGACCTGCGGCGGCTGCTGGAACGGCGGAGCAAGACGAAAGAACGGCGCAGCAAGACGAAAGACAAGGCAAGCAAGGCGAAGGGCAAGCCGGTCAAGGATGTGCTGGAGCTGACCGCCGCCGAGTGCATGACGCGCAATCCAAGGACCGTCGCCCCTGACGCCTTTGCCGCCGCCGCCCTGGGCATCATGGAAGAAAAGAAAATCACCTCGCTGGTAGTGGTGGATTCGAAGGGCCGGCCCCAGGGAATCCTCCACCTGCATGACCTGTGGGGGACGGAGATGGTTTGATATGTATCACTACGATCCCAAAACCGCGCTCGAAGAGCTGACGGAAGAAGCGTTCTTGCCCAACCCGGTGCACGTGCGAGACATGATCCTGCGCGCCCACCTCAAGCCGGAGCGCTCGCTCGAGGCCAACCGGCAGTTCGTCGAGTATCAAAAGCACTTCGGCGAAGCGCAGAAGCTGGGCAAGGCGATTCTGGAGCAGTTGAAGGGCTAGAGATCCTCCGCTGCGCTCAGGATTCTGGCTGCGGGCTCCCGGCTGCCACGGCGGCCTCAGGCCCGCAGGATCGCCTCAACTTGGGCGAAGCCCTGGCTTCTCAGAAACCCATGCGTCGCACCGGAGCCTGGGTACGCAGCCCGGAGGCGGCGCTCGCTGTTTCCTCCAGGAACGTGGGCAGGTTCGCCGGCTTCACCTTGCCGTCCAGGGTGTAGATCAGGAGCCTGTCGCCGGCGCCTTCCCAGATCCAAGCCTTCGAGGGATCCAAGGACTCAAAGAAGGAGATCACGGAAGGCGTGAAAAACTGACGGATCCCTGGTTCATCCGCCCCGCGCAGAAGAAAGCGTTTGGAGAATTCAGGGTTGGAGTCGAAGTCGATGTCCTGGTATCCAAACACTGAACCGACCTTGTGCCACCAGTGTTCGGGAGCGAGACCGAAGCCCGGCAAGGAGGCACCGGGCCAACGGAACTGGGCGACGGTCTGGAAGTGGGTCCTGGACCTCTTACCCGAACCTATCGTGTATTCATAATCGAACAGAGCTGTCTCGCCGGCAGGGGAGCTGCCACGGGCGACATTAAGGAACTTCTTGCCGTGTCCCTGGCTAAAGAGGTGGAAGCGAGCTTCCTCGGCCTGCTCCACGGGTATGTCGTAACGCTGGTAGGAAAAGCCCATCAGCGTCGCGGCCTGCTCGAACTCGCGGGCGCGCTTTTGGGACAGATGCCGGGAAACCAGTAAATAGACCGCAAGAAACGCGGCGAGCGCCGCCCAAACTTCCCACCCTTCGATCGCCGCCATCATCGTTCGCGATTGTACCGCGTATCGCTCACCGTCCCACGGCCTTGCACAGAGCAGTTTCGAGCTTTGCCGTCGAATCCAGTAGAATGTCGAACTTTGCAGCTGCGGAAGGATCTCTATGCATCGCTGGTCTGAAATGTTCATCCCGACGCTGCGCGAGGCCCCGGCCGACGCGGAAGTCCCCAGCCACAAATTCCTGGTGCGCGCGGGATACGTGCGCCAGCTCGCCGCCGGGATCTACTCCTACCTTTTCCTGGGCCAGCGCTCCATCTTGAAGATCACCAACATCGTGCGCCAGGAGATGGACCGCATCGGACAGGAGTTCTACCTGCCGACGCTGCATCCCCGCGAACTGTGGGAGGCCAGCGGGCGCTGGCAGGTGATGGGCGACAACATGTTCCGCCTGAAGGACCGCGGCGGACGCGACCTGTGTCTGGGCATGACCCACGAAGAGGTGATGACCGAGATTGCGCGCAAGGAAGTGCGCAGCTACAAGCAGTTGCCGCAGATCTGGTACCAGATCCAGACCAAGTTCCGCGACGAGCCCCGGCCCAAGTCCGGCCTGCTGCGGGTGCGCCAGTTCATCATGAAGGATTCCTACTCCTTCGACCTCGACCCGGCCGGGCTGGACGTCTCTTACCAGAAGCACCACGACACCTATTGCCGCATCTTCGACCGCTGCGGCTTGAAGTACTCGGTGGTGGAAGCGCACTCGGGCGCCATGGGCGGCTCGCAGTCGCACGAGTTCATGGTGATGACCGACGCGGGCGAGGACAGGGTGGCCTCCTGTGCCAAGTGCGGCTACGCCGCCAACATGGAAAAGGCCGCATCGCGGCTGGATCCGGTCGAAGACCTGCCAGGAGACTCGAAGCCGGAAGAGGTGGCGACTCCGGGGCAGCGCACCATCGAGCAGGTGTCGAAGTATCTGGGGGTCTCGCCCAAGAACAAGATCAAGACCCTGGCCTACATGGCCTCGGAGCCCGACCCGCGGACGGGTGAGAAGCGGCAGCGGCCGCTGGTCGTGCTGCTGCGCGGCGACCACGCGCTCAACGAGGCCAAGCTCACCACCGCGCTCGAGGGCCGCGAGTCCCGTCCCATGCATCTGGAGGAGATCCAGCAGTTCTTCCGCGCGCCCGCCGGCTATCTGGGACCGGTGGGGATGGCGGGCTTCCACGAAAAGATGTCCCCCAGTCCCACGCAGGAGATGGTCATGCAGGCGCTGCCCATCATCCTGGGCGACAAAGCCCTCGAAGGCCGCAAGAACCTGATCACCGGCGCCAACAAGGAGGACTTCCACCTCCGCAACGTGACGCCGGGACGCGACTTCACCGTCAGCAAGTGGGTGGACCTGCGGCTGGCGGCGGCGGGCGAGGGCTGTCCGGAGTGCGGGACGCCGCTCACCGTGTCCAAGGCGGTCGAGGTGGGCCACATCTTCAAGCTGGGCTACAAGTACGCCGAGTCGATGGGGGCTCGGGTCCTGGACAAAGACGGCAAAGAGGTCGCGCTCATCATGGGCAGCTACGGCATCGGGATGGAGCGCATCCTCACCGCCGCAGTCGAGCAAAGCCACGACGAAGGCGGCTTCTGGCTGCCGCCACAAATCGCGCCCTTCGAGGTGGTGGTCACCCCCATCAACGCCGCTGACGCAGTCCTGGGGCCCACCGCACGGGAAATCGCGGAAAAGCTGGAGGCCGCCGGGTTCGACGTCCTGCTCGACGACCGCGACGAGCGCCCCGGCGTGAAGTTCAAAGACGCCGACCTGATCGGCATCCCCTTCCGCGTCACGGTGGGGAAGAAGGTCGCGGAGGGTAAGGTGGAGGTGCTGCGGCGCTCGACACGGGAAACCCAGGATGCTACCATCGCCTCCATTGTCGGGCATCTTGAGAAGCTGCTACGGCCCGCGCCGTAGGCGGCTTTCGGCCCGATGCAACGCGAGAGGGGTTTTCGCCATGAAGACTCTGAAGGCCCTTGCCGGTTTGGTGCTGGTAGTGGGAGGCATTTACTACGGGTATCTCCTCGTCCCGCCCTACTTCAACAACTACCAGCTCCAGGACTACATCGAATCGGAAGCCCGCCTGCAAACCTACACCACCAAACCGGAACAGGAGATCAGGGACGGTGTGCTCAAGCAAGCGCGGAACATGGACATCCCGCTGGCGCCGGAGGCCGTGGTGGTGGTGCGGGGCGCCGGGGAGCTGCAAATCTCCTGCGCCTACACCGTGCACGTCGCCCTGCCCGGCTATCCTGTGGACCTGAAGTTTGCTCCCAGTTCCAAGAGCAAGCTGATCACCAAGTAGCGGGCCCGCTTCTGGCGAGAAATCCGTACCGAATGCGATGCGCTGACCCCGCTCTCCTCTGGATTCCGGGTCACGCGGCCCGGTATCATGGACTCCTGAGCGCAGGGTTTCCAACACCTCTCAGCCAGCGGCTCGAAACGACCCCGCGAGCCGGCGGGAGCCCCGTCCTGCAGCGGCCGGTCGAAGGGAGTAGCGAGTCCGCCATCCAATCGTGAGGGGCAGACCCAAACGCGGTCGCGAGCCGGGCCAGGGCAGGCGGCCCTCCTTCTTCTCCTTCTCCCGGCTCCCTGTAAGGATCCTGCTGGGCGCCGCGGCCGTGGTCTTCCTCAGCCTGCTCTCCGTCTACCTCTACTACTACCTGCAGTACGCGAAAATCGTGGAACATCGCATGCGCGGGCAGATCTTCAACAACGCCTCCAAGATCTATGCCCGTCCCCGGGTGTTGCGCGTGGGGGATAGTGCCCAGGCGCACCAGATTATCAACCAGCTGCGCATCGCGGGTTACAGCGAGGAGGGAGAGAAGGGCGAATCGCGGCTGGGCACCTACCGCGCGCAGGGCAACGACCTCATGGTGCACCCGGGGCCGGAGTCGTACCACGCCAGCGAAGGCGCGCGCATTCGGATGAGCGACGGCAAGATCGCGAGCATCGCCGCCGACTCCAACGGACAGAGCCTGAACTCCTACGAGCTGGAGCCGCAGCTGGTGACCGCGCTCTTCGACTCCGAGCAGCGCTCCAAACGCCGCCTCATCAGCTATGACGACGTCCCCAAGGTGCTGGTGGACGCGGTGCTGGCCATCGAGGACCGCCGCTTCTTCCAGCACAGCGGCGTGAACTTCTTCCGCCTGGCCGAAGCCGCGTGGATGGACTTCCGCGAAGGCAGCCATCGCCAGGGCGGCTCCACCCTCACCATGCAGATCTCCCGCGGCTTCTTCCTCACTCCCGAGAAGACCATCCGCCGCAAGCTGACCGAGATGCTGATCGCCATCCAGCTGGAGGAGCGCTTTTCCAAGAAGCAGATCTTCGAGCTCTACGCCAACCAGGTGTACATGGGACAGCGGGGCTCGTTCTCCATCACCGGCTTTGGCGAGGCCTCCCGCGCCTACTTCAACAAGGACATCCAGAACCTGACGCTGCCGGAAGCAGCGCTGCTGGCGGCCATCATCCAGCGGCCCAACTACCTCTCGCCCTACAAGAGCCCGGAGCGCGCCCTGGAGCGGCGCAATCTGGTACTGGAAGGCATGTTCGAGATGGGTTTCATCACCCGCGAGGACGCCGACCGCGCCAAGGCCGCGCCCCTTAAGCTGGCGCCACTCAACGTCGAGGCCAGCGACGCTCCCTACTTCGTGGACTTGGTGAAGGACAATCTGCTGGCCAAGTACAGCGAGCGCGACCTGAACGAGAATGCCTACCGCATCTTCACCACGCTCGATCCCGACCTGCAGCGCGCCGCCGCCGAGGCCGTGGCCGAGGGCATGAAAGGCGTGGATGCCCAGGTCAAGGCCATGCGCACGCGCCGGGTCAAGGTAGGCTCGCGCACCGAGACCAAGGTGCTGGCCGGCCCTCCGGCCCAGGTGGCGCTGGTGGCCCTCAACCCGCACACCGGCGAAATCGTGGCGCTGGTGGGCGGACGCAGCTACGGCTGGAGCCAGCTGAATCACGCTCTGGCCAAGCGTCCCACGGGGTCCGCCTTCAAGCCATTCGTTTATGCCGCGGCCATCAACACCGCGCTCACCGGCGCCCAGCCGGTCCTCACCCCGGCCACACTGCTGGACGACTCTCCCACCACCTTCAACTTCGGCGACCAGATCTACGAGCCGCGGAACTATCAGGAGAAGTATCACGGGCCGGTGACGGCGCGCTACGCGCTGGCGCTCTCGCTCAACAACGCCACGGTGAAGCTGGCAGAGATGGTGGGCTACGACAAAGTGGCGGAGCTGGCGCGCGCGGCCGGAATCCGCTCGGCGCAGGCCACGCCCGCCGTCGCCCTGGGCGCCTACGATGCCACGCCCATCGACGTTGCCGGCGCCTATACCGTGTTCGCCAACTCCGGGGTGCGCGTCTCCCCCATCATGGTCCGTTCCGTGCGCGACGCCAAGGGCGGAATGATCGAGGACATCCACCCCGAGCGCCGCCAGGTGCTGGACGCGCGCGTGGCCTACGTGATGACCGACATGCTGGAGGGCGTGCTGAACTTCGGCACCGCCGCCGGCGTCCGCGGCCGAGGCTTCTCTGCTCCCGCCGCGGGCAAGACCGGCACCTCGCACGACGCCTGGTTCGCCGGCTACACTTCCAACCTGCTGTGCATCGTCTGGGTGGGATACGACGACTACAGCGACCTGCGGCTCTCCGGCGCCAACACCGCCGCCCCCATCTGGGCGGAGTTCATGAAGAAGGCCATCGCCTTGCCGGAGTACAGCCACGTTTCAGGGTTCCCGACGCCCTCGGGCGTGGTCGGCGTAAAGCTGGACAAGGCCACCAACCTGCTCTCCACCCCCGCCTGTCCCGACTCCTACTACGCCGCTTTCGTCGCCGGCACCGAGCCCAAGGAGACCTGCGAGCACTCGTCCTCCGGCCTGCGCGGCCTGATCGAACACCTGACCGGCTTGGGACAGAAACCTTCTCCCCCGGATCCGGTGTCCAATACTCAGCCGCCGCAGCAGGCCGGGCAGGCGGAGGAGCCGGGGAAGAAGAAAAAAGGCTTCTTCGAAAAAGTGCTCGGGGTCTTCAAGGACGAGAAGAAACCCGAGCCGCTGCCTGCGCCTGCGGCCCCTGCTCCCCCGCCCCAACCGGCGGCGGAACCGAAGCCGCAGCGGTAAAATCGAACCGGAGGTTGCCATGCCTCGTTGGGTCTGGATTCTCTGTCTTGGACTGTTCGCGCTCCCCGCTCTCGCGCAAGTCTCCTTTCCTGCGGTTCCGAATTCCGACGACACCGCCACGGCGCCGCCGCAGCTGCTCCGGGCCGCCCCGCCGCCCGCCAACGCCTCGGCGCAAGAACTGGAAGCCCGCGGCGACGAGCTGCGCGCGGAAAAATCCTACGCCGACGCCATCGACTACTACCGCGCGGCGTTGGCCAAAACGGAGACTGCCGCCCTCCACAACAAGAGCGGCATCGCCCAGCTCCAGATGCTGCACTATGACAGAGCTAAGAAGGAGTTCGAGCGTGCCATCACGCGCGACCCCGCCTACGCCGAGGCCTACAACAACCTGGGAGTGGTGAACTACATCGCGAGCGACTACAAGAAGGCCATCCGGCGTTATCAGAAGGCGCTGGAGATGCGCGAGGGTTCCGCCTCCTTCCACAGCAACCTGGGAACGGCGTACTTCGCGCGCAAGGAATATGACAAGGCCAGCAGTGAATACCTGCGCGCCCTGGAACTCGACCCGGACATCTTCGAGCGCCAGTCGGCCGCCGGGGTCGCAGCGCGGCTGCCCTCGCCCGGCGAACGCGCCCGCTTCTCCTACGTCATCGCCAGGATGTACGCCAAGAGCGGTAACGCCGAGCGCTGCCTGCTCTACCTGAAGCGGGCCATGGAGGCCGGGTACGCCGGGATCAGCGACGTCTACAAAGACGACGAGTTCGCGCAGGTGCGCAAGGACCCGCGCTTCACCGAGCTCATGGCCTCGAAACCGGTCGCCGTCACCAACTGAATCGGACTCATCTGCGGGCTGGAAATAATCTTCCAGCCCGCAGAACTTTTTCCCCCAATATCCGTCTATACCCTCAGGCTCCCTCCCGGGGAGCCAGCGTACCCAATCATCCGGGAAACGGTGGCCCGCTGCCCTCCCAACCGGCGGCGGGCCTTTCTATTGATTGGACTTGGGTTGCGCCTTTTGGGCCCTGCGGCGGGTGACGTAAGCGCGCACCGTCTTCTCCATCTTGCCCTGGGCGCGCAGGATGAACTCCACCGCGTCGCGCACCGCGCCCTTGCCGCCGCCGTGGCGGGTGACGTAGTGGGCCGCGTCCTTCACTTCCTTGCGGGCGTTGGGGACGGCGATGGCCAGCCCGCAGCGCCGCATCACCGGCAGGTCGATGATGTCATCGCCCACGTAGGCGGCCTGGGCGGCGGTCAAGCCCTCCTGCTCGAGGATCTTCTCCAGCGCGCCCACCTTGTCGGCCACGCCCTGATGGACGTGGTCCAGGCACAGGTCGCGGGCGCGCAGCGCGACCGTCTCCGAGATGCGCTTGGTGATGATTCCGGTCTTGATGCCCCCGAGCCGCGCCAGCGTGATGGCCGTGCCGTCGTGGGCGTGAAAACCCTTGGCCTCGACCATAGCGTCGCTGGAAATGGCGTAGCCCCCGGCGTCAGCATGCTCGGCGGCCTGGGAGCGCAATTCGGGATTCGCGCCGGCCGGGGCGGGAAACAGCCAGATGCGGCCGTCGGTCATCACCCCGTCCACGTCCAGCAGCAGCAGCTTGATCTTCTTGGCGCGCACCTTGGCAGACATGCGGGAGATTCTAATTCACCACGGAGGCACGGAGGCACAGAGAAAACCACGAAAAAAAGGATTTGGGACCCAGACCAAGGGCTTCAGATTTTCTTCCCGTGCCCTTTGCATTTCTACGTTGCATCTCTCCGTGTCTCCGTGCCTCCGTGGTGAAAAAGAATCAGAACTTTCCCACCGCCACCTCGTCGATGGCCAGCTTGAGTAGGGCGCAGCAGTCGCCGCAGATCAGCGTCCCGGAGTTCACGCCGTCGGAGCGGATGACCGCCAGCTTCATGCTCTCGCAGGCGGCGCAGCCGGTGGTGGGGTCGCCGGACTCAGGCTCAACCGGGGAGATGGCAGTCGCCCGGTCGAATTCCCCGGTCTTTTCCGTCACCAACTGGAACGACGTCCGGCAGTCGCCGCAGACGTGGTTCCAGCAGCACTTGGGCTCGCAGGAATACACCACTTCCGCGCTCTGGCAGTGCGGGCAGCGCACGATGTCTTTCAGAGTCAGGCCAGCCACATTGGGATTGTATCTCCGGCATCGCCGGCGCCCTTGACCTGGGCGAATGTTTTGCGAAACTCTCACCTTTCGGATTAGAATGACCGGCCATGGCCGTCCCTTCCTCCCTCGCCTGGGCTCATCCGCTGGTGCAGGAGTGGTTCCTCGGCCGCTTTGAGAGCCCGACCGAGCCGCAGGAGCAGGGCTGGCCGCACATCCTGGCCGACCGCACCACGCTGATCTCCGCGCCCACCGGGTCGGGCAAGACTCTAGCCGCGTTCCTCGCCTGCATTGACCGCCTGGTGCGCAAAGCGCTTGCGGGCGATCTGCAGGACCGCACCGAGGTGCTCTACATCTCGCCGCTCAAGGCGCTGGGCAACGACATCCAGAAGAACCTCGAAGTCCCTCTGGGCGAGATCCTGCAACTGGCCGGCGCGCGCGGCCTGTTGATGCCGGAGATTCGCACCGCCGTGCGCACCGGCGACACGCTCGCGGCCGAGCGCCGCGCCATGCTCAAGCGCCCGCCGCACATCCTGGTGACCACGCCCGAGTCGTTCTACATCCTGCTCACCGCCGAGAAGAGCCGCGCCATCCTGAAGGACGTGGAGACGGTGATCGTGGACGAGATCCACGCCGTCGCCGACGACAAGCGCGGCTCCCACCTTTCGCTCTCGCTCGAACGCCTGGAGGCGCTCACCCGCCGGCCTCCGGTGCGCATCGGCCTCTCCGCCACGCAGAAGCCCATCGAGCTGATGGCCGAGTTCCTGACCGGAAGCGCACGGCCCGCGCCGGTGGTGGTCAACGTCGGACACCGGCGGGAGATGGATGTCGCGGTCGAAGTCCCGGGGAGCGAACTCGGCCCGGTAGCTTCGAACGGGATGTGGGACGAGATCTACGACCGCATCGCCGAGCTGGTCCGCCAGCACCGCTCGACACTTGTGTTCGTCAACACGCGGCGGCTGGCGGAGCGCATCAGCCATCTACTAGGCGAGCGCCTGGGCGAAGAGGCAGTGGCGGCACATCACGGCAGCCTCTCGCGCAAACTGCGCCTGGTGGCGGAGAAGCGGCTGAAGGCAGGCGAGGTAAAGGTCGTGGTGGCCACCGCCTCGCTCGAGTTGGGCATCGACATCGGCACGGTGGACCTGGTCTGCCACATCGGAACGCCGCGGGTCATCGCCGTGGCGCTGCAGCGCATCGGGCGCTCCGGCCACTGGCGCGGGGCCGTTCCTAAAGGACGCATCTTTGTCACCACGCGCGACGAGCTCATCGAATGCGCGGCGCTGGTGCGCGCCATCCGCCACGGCGAACTCGACCGGTTGTGGGTCCCGGAAGCGCCGCTCGACATCCTGGCGCAGCAGATCGTCGCCATGTGCGCGGTCGAGGAGTGGCAGGAGGACGCGCTCTTCGCGCTGGTGCGCCGCGCCTATCCCTACCGCGACCTGTCGCAGGCCGACTTCGAGGCCGTTCTCGAGATGCTCTCCGAAGGAATCGCCGCCCGCCGCGGACGCTACGGCGCCTACCTGCACCGCGACCGCGTGAACGGGCGCCTGCGCTCGCGCCGTGGAGCGCGGCTAGCAGCCATCACCAGCGGTGGCGCCATCCCGGAGAACGCGCTTTACACCGTGGTCGCCGAACCTGAAGGCACCGTGGTCGGCACCGTGGATGAAGATTTCGCCGTCGAAAGCATGCGCGGCGATGTGATGCTCCTGGGCAATACCTCGTGGCGCATCCGCCGGATCGAAGCCGTTGGCCGCGTGCTGGTCGAAGACGCCCAGGGCGCTGCGCCGACAATTCCCTTCTGGCGCGGCGAGGCGCCCTCGCGCACCGCCGAGCTTTCCGCCCAGGTCTCCGAACTGCGCGAGAAAATCAGTTCGCTGGTCCCGGGCAATGACCACGTAGCGCGGGTGCCCTCGCCCGCGGCCTTTTCTCCTGACGCCATTCAATGGCTGAAGGACGAGTGCGGCCTCGACGATTCCGGTGCGCAGCAAGCCATCGAGTACGTGGTCGCGGGGCGTACCGTGCTGGGGGTCGTGCCCACGCAGACCACGGTGGTTGCCGAGCGCTTCTTCGACGAGAGTGGCGGGATGCAGCTCGTCATCCATGCGCCCTTCGGCGGACGCGTCAACAAAGCCTGGGGACTGGCGCTGCGCAAGCGCTTCTGCCGCTCCTTCAACTTCGAATTGCAGGCCGCGGCCACCGACAACGGCCTGACCATCGCACTGGCCGAGCAGCACAGCTTCCCGCTGGCCGACGTCTTCGAATTCCTGCGCGTCGAGACTGTCAAAGAGGTGCTGGAGCAGGCGGTGCTGGCCTCGCCCATCTTCACCGCGCGCTGGCGCTGGGACGCCGGGCGCTCGCTCGCCCTGCTGCGCTTCATGGGCGGAAAGAAAGTCCCGCCGCAGATCCAGCGCATGCGCGCCGACGACCTGCTGGCCTCCGTCTTCCCCGACGTCGCCGCCTGCCAGGAGAACATCGCCGGCGACATGAACATCCCCGACCACCCGCTGGTACACGAGGTGATGAAGGACGTGCTGCACGAGGCCCTTGACCTCGACGGCTTGAAGGGAGTGCTGCGCGGCATGGCTTCGGGCGCCATCCGCACCGTGGCCGTGGATACGCCTGTGCCCTCGGCCTTCTCGCACGAGATCCTGAACGCCAACCCTTACGCCTTCCTGGACGACGCGCCGCTCGAGGAACGCCGCGCCCGCGCCGTGGAGCTGCGCCGCACGCTCCCGGCCTCGGTGCTCGAGGAGGTGGGGCGGCTCGACCCGGCAGCCATCGCCGAGGTTCGCCAGGACGCCTGGCCCGAAGTGCGCGACGCCGACGAGCTGCATGACGCCCTGTTGACGCTCATCGCGCTGCCGCAAGGACTGTGTAGCTGGCAAGGACTGTGTGGCACAGCCGTCCTCGGCTGTGCGAAAGATTGGGATGCGTACTTCGATTCCCTTGCCACTGACCACCGCGCCACTCGCGCCTCGCGCGACGACATCACCTACTGGGTCGCCGCGGAGAAGGCAAAGACGTTCTCCGCAATCTTTCCTGACGCTCGTTTCGAGAGCGAGCTTCCCGAGATCGAGGCAGCGGCTCTTTCGCGTGACGATGCCCTGCTGACGTTGGCGACGGGATGGATGACGCACAGCGGCCCGACCACGTCATCCGAGCTGAGCGCAATCCTTGGCTTGGGTGAGAGCGAAGTTGAAAAACAGATGTTGCGGCTGGAAGCTGCTGGCGCGATCCTGCGTGGAAACTTCACCGGCGCACAGCCGGGGCCCCTTCGACTGCGCTCAGGGCAGGCTCCTGTGCCACACGGGCACGAATGGTGTGAGCGGCGCCTGCTGGCCCGCATCCACCGGCTGACGCTGGGGACGCTGCGCCGCGAGATCCAGCCGGTGACGGCGGCGCAGTTCCTGCGCTGGCTGCTGCGCTGGCAGCACGTCGAGCCCGGGAGTCAGGGGATCGGCGAGCGGGGGCTGCTGGAAGTCCTGCGGCAGTTGCAGGGATTCGAGGTTCCCGCGAACGCATGGGAGCCGCAAGTACTGGCGCGGCGCGTGGCCGGCTACGACGCGAAAACTCTCGACCAGCTTTGCCTGACGGGCGCCGTGGGCTGGGGACGGCTTTCGCCGCATCCGGCAACGCTCGACGACTCCAAACAAGGACGCCGCCGCGTGGTGCCCACCAGCGTTGCCCCTATTACATTTTTCGTGCGCGAGGAGGCCGACTGGATGCTGCCGCAGCGTCCGCAGGAAATCGACGAAGAAGCCCGCGGGCTGAGCCAGGGCGCCCGCGACGTCCTCGCCTTCCTGCGCCAGCGCGGGGCGTCGTTCTTCGCCGACGTCGTGCGCGGCACCGGCAAGCTCAAGGCTGAAGTAGAAACGGCGCTCTGGGAGCTGGTGGCGGGTGGCCTGGTCACCGCCGACGGCTTCGACAACCTGCGCGCGCTCATCGATCCCAGGCGCCGCGCCGGTCAGGGCTCTGGACGCAGCGCGCGCCCGCGGCACAGCTCCGGGCGCTGGTCATTACTTTACGCGGGCGACGGCGCCGACGCCGCCAATCGCGGGCGCGCCGTCGAGGCCACCTGCAAGATGCTGCTGCAGCGCTACGGCGTGGTCTTCCGCGACCTGCTGGCGCGCGAGACCATCGTCCCCAAGTGGCGCGAGTTGCTCATCGCCTTCCGCCGCCTGGAGGACCGCGGCGAAGTTCGCGGCGGTCGCTTCGTCGCAGGCTTTATCGGAGAACAGTTCGCGCTGCCGGTGGCGGTCGAGTCCCTGCGCGCCATGCGCAAACAGGAGCCTGCGGGCGAGGCGCTCACCCTCTCCGCCGCCGACCCGCTGAACCTGGTAGGGATTCTCGTTCCCGGGGAGCGCGTGCCGGCCATCTCAGGCCGCTTCGTGACTTATAGAGATGGCGTTGCGGTCAGCTCTTCGGAAGCAGCGGAGGAAATGCAGCTGCCGCGCACCGGCTCGACCACCACGGCCACCCAGTTTGACTAACCGGAGTCGCTCGGCGAGAATTGAAGCGGCCGGACATCCCGGTTCGGCCGTTCCCTGTGATTCCCGTGGGCCTGTGGCGCAGCTGGGAGCGCGCTTCCATGGCATGGAAGAGGTCGTCGGTTCGATCCCGACCAGGTCCACCAAATCTCCCAATTACTTAGACGGGGCGAGTGCTCGCAGACGCGACATTT